>JBKGZF010000187.1:0-5260 GCA_046545715.1 Nitriliruptoraceae bacterium
TCCTCGCCCGTCGGGAGTCGCGTCACCGGCGTCCGACCGCGGTGTCCGTGGATCCCGTTGCGGGCAGGGACCATGCCAGTGCCGGGTCGATCGCAATGAGCGCGCGCTGAACCGACGCCCGCCTGCCTGCCGGGCCCGGCTCGGTGACGATCACGCCGTAGATCATGCGGTGGATCAGTAGGAGGTCTGCGACGGTCAGGTTCGGCGCGACGAGGCCGGCTGCCTGTGCTCGCTGCAGCGGGTCACCCAGCAGCCGCGCCAGCCGCTCGGCGAGCGTGGTGTCGGCCACTTCCCGGCGAGCCGCGACCGCCACCTCGACGAAGGCGGTCGACTCGAGCGTCTGTTCGATCAGGCGGCGCCACAGGATGGCGAAGTTGCCCGGTTCGGTGCTTTCGGTCGCGATGCGCTCGAGTTCGGCGAAGTTGTCCTCGAAGATGGCGAAGGCGAGGTCGAGCCGCGTCGGGAAATGCCGGTAGAGCGTGCCCTGTCCGACCCCGGCTTCGCGTGCCACTGCGCTGAGCGGCACCCGGTAGCCGTGCTCGGCGAAGAGCCGGCGGGCGGCGTCGAGCAGGGCGCGGCGGTTGCCGGCGGCGGCTGCCGGTCCTCGGTTGGTTGCGCGCTTCTCCATGGGCATGCTTGAGTCTAACCAACCGGACGGTCCTGTCCGGTTGGTTGTGCGACGGCGAGAGGCGAGGCGATGACCGGCTGGGATCAGACCGTGGACGTGTTGGTGGCAGGTACGGGCGCCGCCGGGTTGGCCGCGGCGATGGGGGCTGCCGACGCCGGGCTGTCGGTCCTCGTGGTCGAGAGCACGGCGCGTTGGGGCGGGAGCACGTCGATGTCCGGTGGCGGCATGTGGCTGCCGGCGAACCCACTCATGGCTCGCGAGGGCGCTGGGGACTCGCGTGAGGAGGCGCTTGCATACCTGGAGGCCACGGGCGGTGACGCGGGCCCGGCGACCTCCCGTGCGCGCAAGGAGGCGTTCGTCGACTCGGTTGCCGACCTGGTGTCGCTCGCGGAGCGCCACGGGGTCCGGTTCGCACGGGCGGCTGACTACCCCGACTACTACCCGGAGCTTGCGGGGGGCAAGATCGGTCGGGCCATCGAGGTGGTGCCCTACGACGCCAAGCGGATCGGCAGCTGGTGGGACTCGGCACGGGCACAGGACGGTGTGGTCTTCCCGCTCAAGACCGATGATGTGTGGCTGCTGGCGCGCGCCTGGTCGACACCGGGCGGCTTCGCCCGCGGAGCCCGGTTCGTCGGACGTGCGTTGGGTGGTGCGGTGCGGGGCCAGAAGCTGGTCGGCGCTGGTGCCGCCTTCGCGTGCAGCTTCCTCGATGTGATCCTGCGTCAGGGTGTCGCGGTATGGCTGTCCGCCCCGGTCACCGAGCTGGTGGTGGAGGAAGGCCATGTCATCGGTGCCGTGGTGCAGCAGGATGAGGGCGCCCACCGGGTGCGGACCACCCGCGGCGTCGTGCTCGCCGGTGGTGGGTTCGCTCACCGCACCGATTGGCGGCAGCGACTCCATGGGATCGCCGGCCACTCCTCGGCGAGCGAAGGCGACCAGGGCAGCGCGATCGAGGTCGGCCAGCAGGTAGGTGGCGCCGTCGACCTGATGGACGATGCCTGGTGGGGAGCGTCCGTCCCAGCGGCGTCACCGGGTCATAGCCCCGCGTTCCTCGTCAGTGAGCGGTCGATGCCCTACACGATCATCGTCGACGCGCAGGGGGAGCGGTTCGCCAACGAATCCGAGTCCTACGTCGATCTCGGGCATGCGATGCTCGAGCGCTCCCAGCGAATCGAGGGGGCGTTCTGGATGATCAGCGACGTCCGTCACACCCGCCGCTACCTGAGGACGTTCGCGGTCGAGCCAGGCGCTACCAAGGCGCTGCGTGAGGCCGGGCTGATGCACACGGGGCGGACCATGGCCGAGCTCGCGACCGCGCTCGGCCTCGAGCCACGCCGGCTGCTCGACACGGTGCGACGGTTCAACGGCTTCGCCCGCAGCGGCATCGACCAGGACTTCGGCCGGGGCAACTCGGCCTACGACCGGTACTACGGTGATCCCTTGGTGCGCCCCAATCCTAACCTCGGACCCCTGGAGCGGGGCCCCTTCACCGCGGTACAGCTGGTTCCCGGCGACCTGGGTACCAAGGGTGGGTTGCTGACCGACGTGGACGCCCGCGTGCTGCGCGAGGACGGCGACCCGATCCCGGGGCTCTACGCGTCGGGAAATAGCAGCGACTCGGTGATGGGGCGGACCTACCCCGGCCCTGGTTCCACCATCGGGCCGGCGATGGTCTTCGGCCTGCGTGCCGCACGTCATCTGGCAGGCTCCCACGCCTGACGCAGGACTGCCTCGGTGGCGCGAGCCCCGGGAGCCCTGCGTCGTTGTCTGCCGGACCCCGACCATGATGCTGATGTCGAAGGCGATCGACGTGTTGGAGATAGATCGATTGACGCGCCGGTTCGGGGATCTTCTCGCACTGGATGGGTTGTCGTTCACCGTCGAGCCCGGACAGATGTTCGGGTTCGTCGGCTCCAATGGGGCGGGCAAGACCACGGCGATGCGGATCGTCATGGGCGTAGATGACGCAGACGATGGTGAGGTGCGCTGGCACGGCAGGCGGCCCGACCGCTCGTCCCGAGGCCGGTTCGGCTACATGCCCGAGGAACGTGGGCTCTACCCCAAGACCCCGGCGCACCGGCAGCTGGTGTACCTAGCGCGATTGCACGGGATGGGCCGATCACGGGCTTCCGAGCGCGCGGGGCAGCTGCTGGAGCGCTTCGGGTTGGAAGGGCGGATGGAGGAGCCGGTCGAGCAGCTCTCGCTCGGCAACCAGCAGCGCGTCCAGCTCGCGGCCGCGCTGGTGCACGAGCCGGAGCTGCTGGTGCTCGACGAGCCGTTCAGTGGCCTCGATCCGGTCGGTGTCGATGCGCTCAGCGAGGTGCTGCTCGAACGGGTCCACCAGGGTGTCCCGGTCATCTTCTCCAGCCATCAGCTCGAGCTCGTCGAACGGTTGTGCGACGCGGTTGCGATCATCCACACGGGGCGGCTGGTCGCATCGGGCGGTGTCAACGAGCTCCGCCGGGAGCAACGTCGGCCGGTCCTCCGCGTTCGGGTCGATGGCTGCACCGACCCCGACTGGCCCCAGCGCCTGACCGGCGTCGAGCTACTCGCCAGCGATCGGGACGGGCTCGTGCTCGAGCTCGGTGCCGGCGTCGACGACCAGGACGTGCTGGCTGCTGCGCAGGCGGCTGGGCGGGTCGGGCACTTCGGCTTCGTCCAGCCCACGCTCAGCGAGCTGTACCGCGAAGCGGTCCAGCAGCCGCGTCCGGATGAGCAGGAGGCGACCGGATGAACGCCACCATCCTGGTTGCCACCCGGGAGTTCACCGAGCGGCTGCGTAGCCGCGCGTTCCTCATCTCCAACGGCGCGATCCTCGGGATCCTGATCCTGGCACTGGTGCTGCCAACGGTCACCGGTGACGACGATCCGGTCACCGTCGGGCATCTGAGCGGGGACGCGGCTGAGGTCGGTGAGATCGCAGCGAGCCAGCAGGCCGCCTTCGACGTCGAGATCGAGCTCACCGCCATCGAGGATCGCTCAGGTGCCGAGGCGGCGCTGGAGGACGGCGAGGTCGCGGCGGTCCTGCTGGACGCCACCACGGTGCTCGCGGACGGGGGACTCGGCCCGCGGCTCGAGGCATTGCTGGCCAATGCCTCCAACGCGGTCGAGATCGAAACTGCCCTGGCCGAGGCTGGTTTGGACCCAGATGTCCGCGCTGAGCTGTTCGCCATGGACGCGCTCACCGTGGAGCAGTTGCAGGAAGGCGACGGCGTGCTCGACGCCTTCGACCCAGCCGTGATCGTCGTGTTCGCAGCGGTGTTCCTCCTCTACGGGCTGCTCGCGGTGTTCGGCCAATGGGTCGCCCAGGGCATCGTCGAGGAGAAGCAATCGAGGGTCGTCGAGGTCCTGCTCGCCTCGTTGCGTCCCACCGAGCTGCTCGCTGGCAAGGTGCTCGGGCTCGGCTTCCTGGGACTATTGCAGGTCCTGGTGCTGACCGTCGTGGGCGTCGCGGGGCTGCTGCTCACCGACGTGGTCGACGTCCCGAACTCCGCCTGGGGTGGTCTGGCACTGGTGATTCCCTGGTACGTGCTCGGCTTCCTGCTCTACGCAGCGCTGTTCGCCATGGGCGGTTCGGTCGTCTCCCGGGTCGAGGACATGCAGAGCGCGGTCATGCCCGTCATCGTCGTGCTGGTGGTCGCGCTGCTCGCCGCCCAGATGGCTCTGGCCAACCCAGGGGGCAGCATCGCTGCGGTCGCCGGGGTGTTCCCGCTCACCGCACCGATCGTCCAGCCCGTCCTGCTCGCCATGGGCGCCACCTCGTGGCTGCAGGGCTCGTTGGCGATCCTCCTCGCACTTGCGTCCATCGCCGTGTTGGTGCCGGTCGCTGCACGCATCTACCAGGGCGGAGTGCTCCGCACGAGGGGTCGTGTCAGCTTCCGTCAAGCATGGAGAGGGACGTGAACACCGGGTCGCCTCACGATCCATCCGGTCCATCATCCCCGCGATCAGCACGTTGGTCCCGATGAGGCTGTCCGCTTGAGGATCGCGGCCCGTACCGCTCGGGCGTTGCGCTGCTGATGTACGACGTCGCTGGACACGGCTGAGTAGGGTCCTCCACCACCGTCGGCGTCGCCCGATGCGGACCCGAGTGTCGGCCCTAGCGCGGCTTTCGGACCGCCGTCGTCGATCCTCGAGGGGGAGGGAGAACATGAACGGTCGATGGAACATGCAGGACGTCCAGGACTGGCTGTACGTGGTGATCGTGGGGGCGCTCGCGCTCTACCTGGTGATCGGGGTCGTTGCCTGGACGTGGATGATCCTGACCGGCGTCGCCGTCCCGGATGCGTTCGCCACCATCCTGGCGGCGATCGCAGGTGCCCTGGCCGGGATCGTCACGCCGTTGTCGCGGCCGGGGTCGCGGGAACGCGATGTCTCGCGGTCGTGACCAGCGGTTGGACGCCATGTCTGGCGATGTCCGTAGGGAGCGATGGTGCGCACCAGCATCGATGAGGTGATAGCTGAGCTCGACGACGTCATCGCCCGGGCCATCGCCCAGCGCGATGCAGCCGGCTACTTCGCCGTGCTCTACCGCAAGGTCACCGCCACGATCCGGGATGGGTTGGCCACCGGCTTCTTCGACGACGCCGAGCGCATGGAGCGTCTCGACGTGCTGTTCGCCGAGCGCTACCT
>JBKGZF010000188.1:0-5242 GCA_046545715.1 Nitriliruptoraceae bacterium
GCACCTGATGGGCTGCGCACCTGATGGGCTGCGCCTGGGTGCGGTCGACGGCGGGGCGACGCCGATGTAGCGCCAGCATGCCGCCGAGGGCCGTGTCGCGTCACCTCGCCGCCGGGCTGGGCCCGACGTGTCGTCAGGCGGCAGCCGACGGCCGTGTCGCGTCACCTCGCCGCAACGTGCTCGGTTGCGCCTGCTCGGTAGTTACTGTACCGTCCATACGGTATAGTTATTCCGGGTGGTGGGTGCAACGCCGCCGACCCGGCGGGATCGACGACCGGAGCCGAGGTGGCACGTCCGAGCCAGCGCCAGCACTTCCTCGACGCCGCGGCCAGCCTGGTCGGCGACGAGGGCGCCGGTGAGCTGACCTTCGACCGGCTCGCGCAGCTGACCGGCGCGAGCAAGGGTGGCCTGCTCTACCACTTCCCCACCAAGCGTGACCTGGTCGCCGCCCTGCTCGAGCACACCTTCGACCGGTTCGAGGCGCTCATGGACGCCCGCACCGCCGACGACCCTCGTCGGTTCGCCTGGGCCCACGCCTACGTCGACGCGACCTTCGACCTCACCATCAGCCGGCCGGAGCTGCTGGCCGCCTCGCTCATCGACCCGGAGGACGGCCATGAGGTCCTGCGCGCCTGCGGTGAGCGGATCGCCGGCTGGCAGCAGCGGATGGTCCGCGAGGGACTGCCCGAGGGTCTCGCGGCCGCCGTGCGCTACGCCTGTGACGGCTGGTGGACCCTCAGCGCGTTGGAGGTCGGGCCCGTCGTCGGGGATGCCGAGGGGCTGGCAGCGACCCTGCACGAGCTGCTCGACCAGGCCGCGAAGGGCCGGGAGGTCGCCGTCGGCTCGCAGCAGCACCACGACGGCAGCGCTCCAGGGCCGGCCACCCGTCCGCAGCGTGACGGCGACGGGACGAGGTGACCATGGAGCTGGTGCTCGCCCTGCTGGCGGTGTTCATCGCCGCCGCCGTGCCGACGGTGGAGATCCTGTTCGTGATCCCCGCCGGGATCCTCGTCGGGCTACCGGCCGTCCCGACCGCGCTGGTGGCGACGGTGGGCAACCTCGCGACCCTGGTCCCGGTGATCGCCGGTGGTGAACGCCTGCGTCGCCGGTGGGCGCGGCGCCGTGGCCGCGACCCTGCGATGGTCGACCGGTCGCCACGCCGGCAGCGTGCGCGTCGGATGGTCGCGCGCTTCGGCGTCCCGGGGCTCGCGCTGCTCGCTCCGATCGTCACCGGGGTGCACGTCGCCGCGCTCGGAGCCATCGCCACCGGTGCCCGACGTGGCCTGGTCCTCGCGTGGTTCGCGGCCAGCCTCGCCCTGTGGGCGATCGTGATCTCGCTGCTGGTCGTGCTCGGCGTCGGCACCTTCGTCGAGCCCGACCAGCTGCCGGGCTTCCTCGACGCGGCAGGCCCTGGCTGAGCGACGACTCGTCCGCCTCAGCCGGCCAGCTGCTCCACGACCCAGTCGACGCAGGCGGTGTAGGCCGCCAGATCCTCGTGATCGACGGCGGGGAACATCCCCACCCGCAGCTGGTTGCGTCCGAGCTTGCGGTAGCTGTCGGTGTCGACCACCCCGTTGTGGCGGAGCACGGCGTTGACCCGCTCAGCATCGATCGTCTCGTCGAGGTCGATCGTGGCCACCACCAGCGAGCGTGCCGCCGGATCCGCCACGAAGGGCCGTGCCCAGCTGCGCTGCTCGGCCCAGCCGTAGATCGTCTCGGCCTTCGCGTGCTGGTTGCGCACCACGCCGTCGAGATCGCCGTGGGTCGACAGCAGCCAGTCGAGCTGCTCGGCGGCGAGGAAGACCGTCGCGATCGCGGGGGTGTTGGTGGTCTGCTGCTTGCGGCTGTTGTCCAGCGCGGTCGCGAGGTCGAGGAAGCCGGGGATGTAGCGCTCGGAGGAGGCGATGCGCTCGATGCGCTCGATCGCCGCCGGCGAGAGCAGGGCCACGGTCAGCCCGCCCTCGGAGGCCAGCCCCTTCTGGAGGCTGAAGTAGTAGGCGTCGACCTGCTCGACATCCACCGGCAGTCCACCGGCCCCCGAGGTCGCATCGACCAAAACCAGGCCGTCGTCGACCCGGGCGGGGTGCTGCATCACGCCGGTCGAGGTCTCGTTGTGGGTCAGGGCCTGCACGTCGCAGCCGGGGGCTGCCGAGATCGCTGGTACCTCGCCGGCCGGTGCGTCCACCCGATCGGGAGCGGCCAGCCACGGGGCGGCGGTCGTGGCCGCGGCGAACTTGCCGCTGAACTCGCCGAACACGTAGTGGCGGGCGCGGTGCTCGATCAGACCGAAGGCAGCGGCATCCCAGAACGCCGTCGCCCCACCGACGGCCACCAGCACCTCGTAGCCGTCGGGAGGTGCGAACAGCGAGGTGACCCCGTCACGTAGGCGCTGGACCTGCGCACGCACCGGTGCCTGACGGTGGGAGGTCCCCAGCAGGTGATCGGCGACCTCGGCCAGGCGGCTGACCGCCTCCGGCCGCACCTTGCTGGGTCCGCAGCCGAACCGACCGTCTGCAGGCAGCAGCCGGGAGGGGATCTCGAGCTCGCTCACGTCGCATGCCTCGGTGGTGGGAGGTCGGATGGGGCACGGAACGGCCAGTCAACCGGGCAGCCTCCCGGACCGCCAACGCGTCACAGGCTGTCCGGTCGGGGGTGTCCGAGCCATGCTGCCCGCGGGGTAGAGTCGCTGGCGAAGACCCGACGCGGAGAACGGCTGCGACCATGAGCCTCGCCCAACGCATCCAGAGCATGGAGGAATCCCCGACCCTGGCGGTTACCGCCAAGGCCAAGGCCATGCGCGCTGCCGGGGAGCCGGTGATCGGCTTCGGCGCGGGTGAGCCCGACTTCCCCACCCCCGGGCACATCGTCGAGGCGGCCCAGCGCGCTGCCGCGGACCCGGTCAACCACCGCTACTCCGCCGGTGCGGGACTGCCCGAGCTGCGCGAGGCCGTCGCCGCCGACACCTCGGCAACGGCCGGCGCCCGGATCGACGCCAGCCAGGTGGTGATCACCAACGGCGGCAAGCACGCGCTCTACGCGATCTTCATGGCGGTCCTCGACCCCGGGGAGGAGGTCATCCTCCCGGCCCCCTACTGGGTGAGCTACCCCGAGCAGATCCGGCTCGCCGGTGGCGTGCCCGTCGCCGTGCCCACGGGGACCGACACCAACTTCCAGGTCTCGGTCGACCAGCTCGAGGCCGCCACGACCGACCGCACCAAGGCGCTGGTGCTGGTCTCACCCTCCAACCCCAGCGGCGCGGTCTACCCGCCGGACGCCATCGCGAGGATCGGTGCCTGGGCGGCTGAGCGCGGCATCTGGGTCATCACCGACGAGATCTACCGTCACCTGGTCTACGGTGACGCCCGCTTCTCCTCGCTGCCCGCCGTCGCCCCCGCGGCTGCCGAGCGCACCATCATCGCTTCAGGCGTCGCCAAGTCCTACGCCATGACCGGTTGGCGGGTCGGCTGGGCGGTCGCGCCCGCGGAGGTCGCCGCGGGCCTCAGCAAGCTGCAGAGCCAGACCACCTCCAACGTGTGCAACGTCGCCCAGGCGGCAGCGCACGCGGCGCTCACGGGGCCCCAAAACGAGGTGGCGTCGATGCGCGAGGCGTTCGACCGTCGCCGGCGCACAGCGATCGACAAGCTGTCGTCGATGCCCGGCGTGTCGCTCGCCAAGCCCGAGGGCGCCTTCTACGTCTTCCCCTCGTTCGAGGGGGTCCTCGGTGGTGAGCTGGCCGGCAGGCCGGTCGCCGACACCCTGCAGCTCGCAGAGGTGCTGCTCGAGGAGGCCAAGGTGGCGGTCGTGCCCGGCGAGGCCTTCGGAGCCCCCGGCTACGTGCGCATCTCCTACGCGCTCGGTGACGACGACCTCGCCGAGGGGCTCGATCGCATCGGCGAGCTGCTCGCCCGCTGAGCGGCGAGGCGGGCGAGCTCCTCGCCCGCCTCGGCTCACTCCTTCTCGTAGGGCTGGCCGTCTGCCGCCGGCGGTCGCAGCCGTCCCAGCAGGCCGGCGACGACCACGATGGTGACCACGTAGGGGATGGTCAGCAGCAGCGAGGACGGCACGCCGGTGTCCAGCAGCTGCAGGACCGAGGCCATCGCCGTCGCGAAGCCGAACAGCAGCGCAGCGCCGAACGCCCCCACCGGGTTGTAGCGGCCCACGAGCATGGCAGCCAGGGAGATGAAGCCGCGGCCACCGGTCATCTCGTCGTTGAACGATCCCACCGCCTCGAGGGTGAACCAGGCGCCGCCAAGGCCGGCGGTGACCCCTCCGAGCAGCACGGCCTTCCAGCGGGTCGCGATCACGTTGATGCCGACGGTGTCGGCAGCGCGTGGCTTCTCCCCGACGGAGCGCAGGCGCAGTCCCCAACGGGTGTAGAACAGCGCGTAGTACAGCCAGGCCACCGCGATGAACATCGCGTAGGTCAGCGGCGTGGAGTCGAACAGCAGCCGGCCGACGATGGGGATCTCGGCGAGGCCCGGGATCGGGAACGAGCCGAACCGAGGCGGGTTGTTCAGACCGGGGTTGCCGCTGAGCACCTGGGTGGTGAGGAAGGACGTCAGGCCGGTGGCGAAGACGATCAGCACCACACCGGAGACGATCTGGTCGGTCTTGAAGGTGATCGACAGCCCAGCGTGCATGAACGCGATGAACAGCCCGGCACCGATCGCGCCGATCAGGCCGATCCACGGGCTGCTGGTGACGCTGCCGATGACCGCACCGGTGAACGCCGCGGCGAGGAACTGGCCTTCGATGGCGATGTTGATCACACCGGCGCGCTCACACAGCACCCCGGTCATCGCGCCGAACGCGATCGGGGTGGCCGAGAACAGCATGCCGCGGAACAGCCCGATCAGCGACAACGACTGGTCGGCGGCCGCCCAGGTCAGGAAGGCGAAGACGAACAGCGCCGCTGCGACCCCGAGGGCGAGCAGTGCGCGATCTCCGAAGCCACGGGTCAGCTGCACCGCGGCGATCGCGAGCACCAGCACCGCGGTGATCACCGCCGTCGGTCCGAGGCTGATCACCAGCGCCGGCCACGGGTCCACCCGGCTCGCGTCGATGATGAACGTCGCGGCGCGACCATCGGCGTTGCGGGCGAAGGCGCCGAGGATGACCACCGCGAGCAGCACGGAGAACGCGCCGAACTTGCGCTCGCGACGGGTGCGGGCCCTCTGGCTCTTGAGAGTAACCGCGCTCACGATCCCCACCCCTTCGAGATCTGCTGTCCCGTGACCTCGGG
>JBKGZF010000189.1:0-5229 GCA_046545715.1 Nitriliruptoraceae bacterium
CCCCGAGCACGACTGACGCGCCCTCCGCGACGAGTGCACGCGCACTGGCGGCGCCGATCCCCGAGCTAGCTCCGGTGATGGCGATGACATTCCCGTTCAATGGCTCCATGGTTCGATCCTCACTGTTGATGGCGTGCCCGCGTGTTCACGGCGTGCTCGGTCAGGTCGGTCAGTGGCGGCGACGGGTGTCGCGTCGTTGGTAGGGCGTGACCTCCTCCTTCACGGATCCGGGCTCCAGTACCGCGGCCGTGGGACGCCGCGTTCGATGAGAGCGAAGGTGTCGCGTTCGACCGGCATCCATCCATCTACCTCGCCATCGGACCAGGTGACCCGCAGCTCCACCTCATCGGTCGTGCCCAGTCCGAAGTGGATCCATCCGCGCTGGCCGCTGGCGTGGCCGCCGCCGACGGTGACCTCGCGGCGGATCACACGATCACCGGCTCGAACCTCGATCCAGGAGCCGATCGCGTCGCGGTTGGGGCGGTCCTGCACCAGCTTGAGCTGGAGCCAGCCACGCGCCGGGGCGTCCTGCTCGCGCTGGGATCCGAGGTTCCGCCACACCCGAACGGGCTCGCGGCGGTTGACCTCGACGAGGTCGAGAGCTCCATCGAGGTCGAGGTCGACCAGAGCTGCCCCACGCGTGCGACCATGGTGCACGATCCCGGCCTCGTCGGCCCCTTCATCGAACGTCCCGTCCACCTGCCCCAAGAGCAGGTTGTTGGGGTCACGCGTGGCGTGATCCGGCTGCGCCTCGACGTTGCCCTTGGAGATGAACAGGTCCACCAGCCCGTCGTTGTTCACGTCCGCGAACTCCGGATGCCAAGCGGTCGAGGGGAGCGATTCCTCGCCCGTGAAGGGGCGATGGGCGGTGACCCCACGACGGATCGCGATGTCCTCGTAGGTGGGGCGGTCCGCACCGTCGCGCAGGGTCTGCAGCTTGTTGTCCCCCTGGCTGGTCAAGAACACCTCCGGGTAGCCGTCGCCGGTGAGGTCGTGGCTCGCGATGCCCATCCCGAACAAGCTCAGCGGCTCCCACCCCTCCTGCTGGGTGTAGAGACGGGGCGGCTGCCCGTCCTCGATCCGCCACAACTGCTCGGTGGCGTCGGGGTCGTACTGGCGATCGTTGGAGACCCGCAGGTCCGCACGACCCGATCCATCCCAGTCGCTGAACAGCAGCGAAAGGGCACACCGACCCGGGCTCAGCACCAGTGGATCGGCGTAGGTCGCCTCACCTGTCGCTGGACGCAGCAAGGTGTTATCGGAGCAGCTGCCCCGGTCCTGGTCGAGATCCGCAGCGTCGAGGTAGTTGCCGAACGCCAGGGTGGGTAGCTCGGCACCTGGCTCCCACGTCGCGCTGAAGCCGACGGTCCAGGCATCGCCACCATCGAGTCCGAGGTCCCCGTTGGCCCGCTCGAACCGGCAGTCGCCGAGGCCGCGCAGCAGCACGTTCTCCCCGTGGCGCAGCACCATCAGATCGGTGACCGCATCACCGTCGACGTCCAGCGGATACGCGCCGGTCACCTGCTCGAGGTCGGTGGCGGGATCCTCGAGCCTGAGGAATCCCGGCTCCCCGCTGGCCGACGGCTGGTTGCGGTACAGCCCAGCAGGGTTCTCACCACCGGCTATGTAGAGGTCGGGACGGCCGTTGGCGTCGCAGTCGAGGACCGCCACCCCGCCACCGACGAAGAACCTGAAGTCGCCGTCGTAGACGGTGTCGATACCCGCCGCGTCGGTCATATCGGCGTACCTCGGCGCAGTGGCCGCCTCGAGGGGTGGCTCATCCGCTACCGCATCCAGGACGAACGTCGCGGCGCTCAGCACGAGCACGGTGGCCAGCGCGACCATCAGCACGGGAACCACGGGCCCGCGATCGCCCGCCTTGCCGCGCCGCTCAGATCTGGCCACCGGCGGTCCTTCCGAACTGGCGCTGTGCCCTGGCCCAGGCGGCGCGTCCACACTCGGCGCCCAGCTGTCGACCGGCGAGGTCGTCCGCCTCGACGTGGATGCCCCCGTAGAGCCGTGAGATGCCAGCCTGGTCGGCGGCATCGGTGTAGGTCGCCCACTGCAGCTCGACCGACTCCGCAGGCGCATGCTCGGCCTCGAAGGAGCGCGCCGGCACCCGGTGGGTCCCGATGCCACCGGGTACGTATCGGCTGCCGGTGAATCCCTCCAACACAGCGGCGGAGGCATGGCTGAACGTGCTGTGACCCGACACGTACCCCGCGAAGGACGGCGTCACGAAGGTGTCGGGCTGGTAGGTGACCCAGTCGACCGCACGGATCCAGTCGACGCGTCCGGTCCCACGTTCGGGATCGGTGGGAGGGATCCAGGACCGGACCGCGATCTCACCCTCATGGTCGGCGAGGTGGTCGTGGCGCGCGCCCGACGCCGTCGACTCCTCGGTCACCACCTCGATCAGATCATCGGCCAGCGGTAGCCCGTCGGGGTGGTAGGCCTCCGCATCCGGGTCGCTGGACTGACCGAGCCCGCCCATGTAGCGGATCATGGAGATCGGGCGGGCGTAGTCGTAGTGGCCCTTGGCCCCCCAGGCCGCGATGGCCGCGTCGTGATTCGCGCCGTTGAGCGCGAGGTAGAGCTTGACGTCCCATTCGAGGCGATCGACCCGAGGTCCGTCGCCACCGATCCTCAGCGCCGGTGCGAGCTGGTCCGAGGCCTGGTTGGCGAACGCGTTCCAGTGACCGGGCGGCGTCTCCGATGACGGACCGTCCGCCCAGTAGACCGCGAGGGCCCGAAGATGGTCGGCCTCGTCGACGAGGTTGGGCGCGTAGGGCTCGCCCGTCTCCGGGTTCACCGGGTGCCCGTCACCGTCGTTGGTGCCCAGCGGGTTCGCTCCCGACGCACCCGGTGAGGTGTCGATCAGCTCGGTCCGTTCCGGATCGAGCCGAGCGCTGTAGTGGATCAGGTCGACGACGGCGTCCTTGAAGGCGGCGTCGCTGTCCGGATCGCCCAACCACGGAGGTGGCCCCGGATCCATGGGCAGCGCGTCAGCACCCGGAGGTGGCGTCGCGAACCCGTCGACCCCACCCCAGTGAGGTCCGATGAACTCCTGCACGCCCTGCTCGAGCGGGATCCCGTTCTGCGAGACCATGGACTCCATCTGCAACGGCTGCCACCGGTTCGGGTCGACCAGGTCCGGCAGCCGCGACGCAGCCACCTCCAGCGGTGGGTTCACCGGCTCGTAGCCGCGTGGCTCGTAGCCGTCGCGCTCGTTCGCCCCATCGTCCATCCCTGCCGCGATGATCTCCGCCGCGATCCGATTGCCCAGCGCCGCCGGTCCATCACCCACCGTCGTGGTCCGCGATCGCTCGAGGCACCGATCCTCGAGCAACTGGTCGAGCTGGGGGATGGTGTCCGAGGCACCGACCGAGTCGGCGTAACGGTGCTCGAGGATCCGGTAGGCCGCGTAGCTGATCGCTTCGCTGCGGGCGGCTGCAACGTCGTCGGCCTCCTGGTCCTCATCGACGAAGACGCCACGGGCTCGAGGTTCGTATGCGGCCCAGGCATCCCACATCGCCGCCGAGGTGTGGAACAGATTGCGGGCGTGCACCGTGGGTGCGGGCAGGTCGCGGCGGATGGCGTCGAGGGTGGCCTCGTTCCACTCCCGGGCGACGGTCCAGGCCGGCCGTGCCTGGACGGGGGTGCATCCCGAGCTGCTCGGCCGTCCATCCACAGCCACCAGTGCCGAGATGAACACGATCACTCCGATGAACACCCCCGCGAGGGCTCGGCCCCACGACACGGCCACTCCCTTTTG
This sequence comes from Nitriliruptoraceae bacterium, assembly GCA_046545715.1. Classification (GTDB taxonomy): domain Bacteria; phylum Actinomycetota; class Nitriliruptoria; order Nitriliruptorales; family Nitriliruptoraceae; genus SKTG01. The sequence goes on from JBKGZF010000189.1 coordinate 3,776, forward strand.
TCGGTGTTCACACCATACCCGGCGCCTGAGTGAACGGGCGATCGAGGCGCGAGGGGCGCTGGCGCCGTCGGAACGGTCATCTTCGGCGAGATCTGCCCGCGGAACCACCCGTTCGATGCCGGCCGCCCAGACCAACGACCGCCCTCGTACTATTTATTGCATCACACCACAAATCGTGGGATAGTGTCAGCGTGCGCTCGGAGACATCCGCCGGCCTGTCACAGGCGAGGGAACGGCGAAGGGCGGGCAGCTCGACCAATCGCGACCTCTTGCAGGTCACTGAAGTCCGGTCAGGTGGCAACCGGGGCACACCCCGCAGCGCCACCGTCGGGGAGGAGAGATGATGTCACGTTTCCGGTATCTGGCAGCGCTCACGGCGCTGGCCGTGCTGCTCGCAGCGTGTGGCAGCAACGGTGACGACGAGGCCGCCACCGACGACGACGTCGGCGGCGATGAGGCCGAGGAGGCAGAGGACGACGGCGAAGAGGACGACGGCGAGGGCTCGGGCGACGGTCCCGTCATCGGGGTGTCGTGGAACAACTTCCAGGAGGAGCGTTGGCCGACCTGGGATGAGCCGGCGATCCAGGAGGCCCTCGAGGAGAGCGGTGCCTCCTACATCTCGACCGATGCGAGCTCGTCGGCTGAGCAGCAGATCGAGGACGTCCAGAACCTGATCACGCAGGGTGCGGAGGCCCTGATCATCCTCGCCCAGGACGGCACGGCGATCCTGCCGGCGGTCGAGAGCGCCATCGAGCAGGGCGTGCCGGTGGTCGCCTACGACCGGCTCATCGAGCACGAGGAGGCCCTCTACATCACCTTCGACAACGTCGAGGTGGGCCGCATGCAGGCGCGCGAGATCTACGACCGTGTGCCCGAGGGCAACTACGTGTTCATCAAGGGCAACCAGGCCGACGCGAACGCCGACTTCCTGCGCAGCGGGCAGGCGGAGATCCTCGACGAGGCGGTCGAGGCGGGAGACATCGAGAACGTCGGCGAGTCCTACACCGACAACTGGGACCCGGCCATCGCTCAGCGCAACATGGAGCAGTTCCTCACCGAGAACGACAACGACGTCGACGCGGTCGTCGCGTCCAACGACGGCACCGCTGGCGGCGTCATCGCTGCTCTTGAGAGCCAGGGCCTCGCAGGCGAGGTGCCCGTCTCCGGGCAGGACGCCGACGGGGCCGCCCTCAACCGGGTCGCGCTCGGCACCCAGACCGTGTCGGTGTGGAAGGACGCCCGTGAGCTCGGCTACCGCGCGGGCGAGGCGGCGGTGCAGCTGGCCGAGGGAACCGCGCTCGAGGACATCCCCGACACCGTGATGTTCGACTCGCCCGAGGGCAACCAGCTCGTCTCGCTGCTCCTCGAGCCCATCCCGATCACCCAGGAGAACCTCGACGAGGTCGTCGACGCGGAATGGATCTCTGAGGAGGAGCTCTGCCAGGGTGTGGAGC
>JBKGZF010000190.1:0-5172 GCA_046545715.1 Nitriliruptoraceae bacterium
CCTGTCCCCCCACCGCCGCGACGGGCGCGCCGGCTCACGAGGTGTCCGCGTCCGACCCCGGTGGCCGCCGTTCAGCGACGGCGCGCCGCCGCTCGAGCACCTGCAGCGGCGTGTCGGTCGGTGCCTCGACCGACTCACGGCTGACGCGGTGGCGGAACACCCAGTAGCTCCACGACTGGTAGGCGATCACGATCGGCACGAACACCAGCGCCGCCCACGACATGATGGTCAACGTGAGCGTCGAGGCGCTGGAGTTCTCGAGCGTCAGGTCGAAGGCCGGGTCCAGCGAGGACACCAGCAGCCGCGGGTAGAGGTTGAGGAACAGCGTGAGGGTCACCAGCATGATCGTCGCGGTGGTCGCGACGAACGCCCAGCCGTGCAGCCGCTCGCGGATCAGCAGCGGGGCGGCGACCGCGGCGATCATCGCCGAGACGGGGATGATCCCCGGCACCACGCCCGTGTCGCCGATCGCGACGGCGTTGAAGTAGGTCCAGCCGAGGAAGCCGATCACTCCGACCGCGACGATCGCGCCCAACCGCACGGCCAGGCGGTGGGCCTGCTGCTGCACCCAGCCGCCGTGCTCGGTCTTGAGCGCGAGGTACATCGCGCCGTGGAGGGTGAACAGCAGCAGCGTCGCCAGCCCGCCGAACAGCGCGTAGGGGTGCAGCAGGTCGAGCAGCGTGCCCTGGAAGGTGAGGTCCTCGCCGATCGGGATGCCGCGCACGAAGTTGGCGAAGGCCACGCCCCACAGCAGCGCCGGCAGGAAGCTGCCCCAGAAGATCGCCTGGTCCCACCACCACTTCCAGCGGGCGTCGTCACGCTTGCCGCGGAACTCGAAGGACACCCCGCGCACGATCAGGCCGAGCAGGATCAGCAGCAGCGGCAGGTAGAAGGCGCTGAACACCGTGGCGTACCAGCGGGGGAAGGCGGCGAACATCGCGCCGCCCGCGGTGATCAGCCACACCTCGTTGCCGTCCCAGACCGGGCCGATGGTGTTGATCACCACCCGACGGTCGGTGTCGTCGCGCGAGAGGAACCGGGTCAGGATGCCGACACCGAAGTCGAAGCCCTCGAGCACGAAGTAGCCGATGAACAGCACCGCGATCAGCGCGAACCACAGGGTCTCGAGGTTGAACCACTCCATGGGACTGCCCTCCCGGGGGCGCTGCCCTAGCCGACGGTGATCAGTAGGCGCCGAGCGGCGCGATCGTGCGGTCGTCCTCGTCGACCGACTCGTCCACCTCATCGGGCGGGCCGGTGCGGATCTGCTTGGTGATCAGCTTGATCGTCACCACCAGCAGCACCAGGTAGACCGCGGTGAAGGCCGTGAGGCTGACCACCACCTCCCAGGCCGCCACCGAGGTGGACAGCCCCTCCTCGGTGCGCAGCAGCCCGTAGGCGACCCACGGCTGGCGGCCCATCTCGGTCAGCACCCACCCAGAGGTGTTGGCCAGGAACGGCAGCGCGATCGCGAACGGCGTCAGCCACAGCCACCAGCGGTTGAGCCACCAGGTGGTGTCGTCGATGCGGTGGCGCAGCGAGCTGACCAGCCCGAACAGCGCCAGGGCGATCATGGCCACCCCGGCGCCGACCATGATGCGGAACGCCCAGTAGGTCACCCCCACCGGCGGGAGGTAGTCGCCCTCGCCGAACTCCTCCTGGTACTGCGCCTCCAGGTCGTTGAGCCCCTGCACCTCACCGTCGAAGCTGTTGGTGGCCAGGATCGACAGCCCCTGCGGCAGGCCGATGTCGACCACGTTGTGGCCCTCGTCGACGTCGCCGACGGCGAACAGCGACAGGGACGCGCCCTCGGCGGTGTCCCACAGCGCCTCGGAGGCCGCCAGCTTCATCGGCTGGGCCTCGGTGAGGAACTGCGCCTGGTCGTGGCCGACGAACGCGACCGCGATCGAGGAGACCGCGGCGATGGCGACCGCGACCCGGGCCGAGGGGCGGAACACCTCCACCTCACGCTGGCGCAGCAGGTAGTAGGCCGAGATGCCGAGCACCACGAACGCGCCCGTGGTCCACGAGGCGAGGATCGTGTGGGAGAACTGGCCGACCAGGTAGGGGTTGGTCAGCACCTCGGCGAAGTCGTCGAGCCGGGCCTGACCGGTCTCGGGGTCGATCGTGTAGCCGACCGGGTGCTGCATCCAGGAGTTGGCCGCGAGGATGAAGTAGGCCGAGATGTGGGTGCCGATCACCACCAGCCACATGGTGGCCACGTGCAGCTTCGGCGGCAGCCGGTCCCAGCCGAAGATCCACAGCCCGAGGAAGGTCGATTCGAGGAAGAACGCGAGCAGGCCCTCCAGCGCCAGCGGCGCGCCGAAGATGTCACCGACGAACCAGGAGTACTCCGACCAGTTCATGCCGAACTGGAACTCCTGCACGATGCCGGTGACCACCCCCATCGCGAAGATGATCAGGAAGATCTTGCCCCAGAACCGCGTGAGCCGGCGGTAACGCTCCTGGCCGGTGCGCACGTACTGGGTGTGGAAGATCGCCACCAGCGGGGCGAGCCCGATCGACAGCGGCACGAAGAAGAAGTGGTAGATCGTGGTCGACCCGAACTGGATACGGGCGAACTCCAGCGCTTCCACGGCGGACTCCTCGGGAGCTAGGACACCACCTCGATCAAGCGTACTCCGACGGTGCTGGGCAGGCGCACACCAGGTGGCGGTCGCCGTGCGCCTGGTCGATGCGTGAGACCGGTGGCCAGTACTTGTCGTCGCGCACCGCCCGGGCGGGGTAGGCGGCCAGCTCACGCGGGTAGGGCCGCGCCCAGTCCTCGACCAGCAGGTCCTCGGCGACGTGGGGGGCGTTGACCAGCGGGTTGTCGTCGGCGGGCCACTCCCCCGCGCCGATCCGGTCGGCCTCGGCGCGGATCGCCAGCATCGCGTCGCAGAAGCGGTCGAGCTCGGCGCGGCTCTCCGACTCGGTGGGCTCGACCATCAGCGTGCCGGCCACGGGGAACGACATCGTCGGTGCGTGGAAGCCGTGGTCGATCAGCCGCTTGGCGACGTCCTCGTTGGTGAAGCCAATCTCGGCCTGCAGGCCACGGACGTCGACGATCGCCTCGTGGGCGACGAGCCCCGCCTCGCCGGTGTAGAGCACCGGGTAGCCCTCGCTGAGCCGGTGCGCGACGTAGTTGGCGGTCAGGATCGCGTTCTCGGTCGCCTCGCGCAGGCCGGTCGGGCCCATCAGCGCGATGTAGGCCCAGCTGATCTGCAGGATGCCGGCCGAGCCCCACGGCGCGGCGGCGACCGGCGGGGTGCGCGCCTCCTCGGGCACCGAGGCGGCCGCCGGATGCCAGGCGGCCGGCTGCAACGGGTGCGTGGGCAGGTAGGGGGCCAGGTGCTCGCCACAGGCCACCGGCCCGACGCCCGGTCCGCCACCACCGTGGGGGATGCAGAAGGTCTTGTGCAGGTTGAGGTGGCTGACGTCGGCCCCGAAGCGCCCGGGCCGGGCCAGGCCCACCAGCGCGTTGAGGTTGGCCCCGTCGAGGTAGATCTGACCGCCGTGGTCGTGGACCACGGCGCAGATCTCGGTGATCGCGGTCTCGAACACGCCGTGCGTCGAGGGGTAGGTGACCATCAGCGCCGCGAGCTCGTCGGCGTGCTCGTTGGCCAGGCGCTTGAGGTCGTCGACGTCGATGTTGCCGTCCTCGTCGCAGGCGACCACCTTGACCCGCAGGCCCGCCATGACCGCCGAGGCGGCGTTGGTGCCGTGGGCCGAGGAGGGGATCAGGCACACGTCGCGGTCGCCCTGACCGTTGGCCCGGTGGTAGCCGCGGATCGCGAGCAGCCCGGTGAGCTCACCCTGCGCGCCGGAGTTGGGCTGCAGGCTGACCGCGTCGTAGCCGGTGATCTCGATGAGCCAGCGTTCGAGATCGGCGACGATGCGGCGGGTGCCGGCCAGCCGCTCCAACGGCTGGAAGGGGTGGACCTCGGTGAACTCGGGCCAGGTGATCGGCTCGAGCTCCGCGGCGGCGTTGAGCTTCATCGTGCACGAGCCGAGCGGGATCATCGAGCGGTCGAGGGCGACGTCCTTGGTCTTGAGCCTCCGCAGCCAGCGCATCAGCTCGGTCTCGGTGCGGTAGCGGTGGAAGCGCGGATCGGTCAGGAAGTCGGAGGTGCGCTGCTGCGACGCGGGGATGCCGGGGGTCGCGGTCGCGTCCCCCCCGACGGCGTCGGTCAGCTCGCGCTCGACCTGCTCGACCGCGACCTGCTCGACCGTGACCTGCTCGACCGTGCCCTGCTCGGTCCCGTCCTCAGTGTCGGTCAGCGCGGCGAGCAGCGCGGCGAGATCGGCGGCGGTGGTGGTCTCGTCGAGCGCGATGCGCAGGTGATCGGGGTCGCCCGGCTCGAGGCTCCCGTCGTCGCCCGGCAGCGCACCGAGGTCGTAGCCCGCCTGCGCCGCGGCCGCCCGCAGCTCATGCGCACGTCCCGGCGCCCGCAGCGTGACGGTGTCGAACCAGGTCTCGCCCAGCGGCTCCAGCCCGGCGGCGGCCAGCCGCGCACGCAGCACCGAGGCGTAGCCGTGCACGCGCCGGGCGATGCGGGTCAGCCCGATCGGGCCGTGGTGCACCGCGTACATCGCCGCGACCACCGCCAGCAGCACCTGCGCGGTGCAGATGTTGGAGGTGGCCTTCTCCCGCCGGATGTGCTGCTCGCGGGTCTGCAACGCCAGCCGGTAGGCCTCGCGACCCGCGGTATCGCGGCTGACGCCGACCAGCCGACCCGGCAGCTGGCGCACGTAGCGCTCGCGGGTACCCATGAACGCCGCGTGTGGGCCGCCGGCCATCATCGGCACCCCGAACCGCTGCGAGGAGCCGACCACCACGTCGGCGTCCTGCTCGCCCGGCGGGGTCACCAGCGTGCAGGCCAGCAGGTCGGTGGCGACGGTGGCGAGCACCTGATGGTCGTGCAGGTGGGCGATCAGGCCGGTGTCGTCGTGGACCCGTCCGTCGGTGTCGGGCGACTGCAACAGCGCAGCGGCGGCCCGGTCTAGGGCGACGGTGGCGCCGTCGGGTGCCGTCACGTGGTCCGGGCGCTGCCCCGGCGCCCCGGCGAGCTCGTCGCGCAGGTCGCAGACCACCACCTCGACGCCCAGCGGGGTCATGCGCCCGGTCACCACGTCGATCGTCTGCGGATGGCAGGCGGCGTCGACCAGCAC
>JBKGZF010000191.1:0-5167 GCA_046545715.1 Nitriliruptoraceae bacterium
GAAGGGCGTCCATCCCATCCGGATCGATAATATCGAGCAGGGCCGCGCCGACGACCCCGGCGTCGTCGCCGAGCACCGCCACCTCGACCGGGGGTGGTGCGCGCCAGGCGGAGCCGACCAGCCGCTCGGTCATGGCACGACGCGCTGCGGGCAGGGCGTAGGGAGCGATGCTCTGGGCCGCTCCTCCGCCGAGCAGCACGATCGCCGGGTCGAGCACGTTGACCAGCGACGCCAGCGCGACACCGAGCCAGCCACCTGCCTCCTCGAGCACGCTCACGGCGAAACGGTCGCCGTCGGCGGCCGCGCTGCTGACATCAACGCCGGTCGGAGCCTCGTGGCCGCGCAGGACCGTGTCGATCTCCGGATCCACCAGGCGCTCGCGTGCTAGCAGCCCGATCGCGGTCCCCGAGGCGTAGGCCTCGATGCAGCCCCGGTTGCCGCAGGGGCAGCGACGCCCGCCCTCCTCGACGATCAGATGGCCGATCTCGCCAGCGAAGCCGCCGGCACCGAGCAGCAGCGAGCCGTTGCTGACGATCCCTCCGCCGACCCCCGTGCCGACGGTCAGCAGGACCACGTCGCCGACACCCTGGGCGGCCCCGACGCGCTGCTCGGCGAGCGCTGCGACCGACGCATCGTTGGCGACCGACACCTCGGCGCCGCTCGACCGTGCCAGCTCGGCGGCGAGCGGCAGGTCACGGACACCGATGTTGGGGCCGTAGCGCACGGTCCCGTCGGGGTCGACCAGGCCGGCTATGCCGACGCCGACCGGCAGGCCCGGATGGTCGGCGATCAGTTCACCGAGACGCTCGAGCACCGCCGCGGCCTCCGCGGCGGGCGTCGGCCGGGAGTTGCGCTCGGCGATCCGCCCGTCGGGGCCGACCACGGCCGCACGCAGTCGGGAACCACCGATGTCGATGCCGAGGGCAGGGACGGAGCCGCGATCAGAGATGGCACTCATGGGTCGAGATCGATCCGTTGCGGACCCTGCTGGCCCTGCGTGCTCTGCTTGTCCTGCCTGGTCGAGGTGGCATCGTCATCGGTCGGTGGCGTGGACGGGCCGCGCCGTTCGGCCGGCGCCTCCATGACCGCGCGGGCGGCGGCGATGAGGTGCCTGGCCGCCTCGCTGAGGTGTGCGACCAGCTCGGGGCGCGAGTCGTCCAACGCCCGCATCAGGGCACAGAGGGGGCACACCTCGCAGGCACCGTCACGGTGATCGTGGTCGGGGCCCGAGCCGCCGGCGACGCCGTCACCCTCGGCGCCATCGCCGCGGTGCTGGCCGGGTGTCGCCCCCCTCGCGTGTGCATCATCCTCGCCCACCGCATCGTTCGGGGCGTCACCCGCCGAGCCCCGCCGGGCCGCACGATGCGCCGCGACGGGGTCGTCGCCCTCATCGGCGATGTCGCGGCCGTCGGGATCGGAGGCCCACCATGGGCGTGGCTGCTCACTCATGAGCTGGCCGCCGCCCTGCCGACCACCGTCGCGTCGGGGTCTGTGAACCTGACCGTCAGCGCGCCGTCGGCGAGCTCGGCGCCGGCCACCTCGTGGTGGCGCAGCGCGGCCGGCAGAGGCACCGTGCGGCGGATCCCGGCGACCTTGACCAGCAGCTCCGTGCCGGAGCGGTGCAGCTCGACCTGATCACGGCCGACCTCCGGCAGACGAAGCGTGAGGCGTGGGGGCTCAGCGTCGAGGTCGAGGGTCGCGGGCTGGCTGTCGTGGAGCAGCTCCGTCGCCGCGACCGTGCCGTAGAGCTCCTCGCCGAGCCGCTGCAGCGGAGCCACGCCGATCGGCTCGTCGCGCAGCAGCGGCGCGGCCAGGACGGGCACCGGTGCCACCAGCGCCCGTGCCGCCTCCAGCTGCTCCGCCTGGTGTCGCTTCCAGCCCGCGAGGTAGGGGTCGCGGATCTCATCCGGCAGGATCCGGTTGACCACGAGCGCATCGATGCCGTAGCCGAACAGCGAGAGGGTGGTCAGGGTGCGGCTGGTCTCGGCCACGCTCAGGCGCTCGGGGGTCGCGACCAGACGCACCGAGGTCGTGCTGGTATCGGTCAGCCACGCGTGTGCCGATGCGAGCTGGCGGTGCACGCCGACGACGGTGTCGAGCACGGCATCGTCGGGCAGTGGGAACGCGCTGCCGGTGGCCCCCAACGGCCGGGTCAGGGGCGCGGCCGCTTGCGCGAGCCGGCGTCGGGCGCCGTTGCCACGCTCGGCGTACCAGCGCAGGGCATCGGGCATCGCCAGCAGCTTGAGCGTCGCCGCCGTCGGCGCACAGTCGACCACAACCACGTCGTGGTCGCCGTAGGCCAGCTGCTCGTCGAGATCCAGCAGGGCGAAGAGCTCGTCCAGACCCGGGAAGGTCACCAGCTCCTCGGCCGTCAGCTCACCCACGCCGGTCCACGACAGCACCGCGGCGAGGTAGTCACGCACCCGCTCCCACCGCGCCTCGAGCCGAGCCTGGGTGTCGAGCTGCTGGGCGAGCAGCGTGCCGGCCCCCTCGCCTGGCACGGCCACCGCACGCGGCGAATCGTCGAGGTCGACCGCGAGCGCATCGGCGAGGGAGTGGGCTGGATCCGTCGAGCTCAGCAGCACGCGAGCCCCGTCTGCGACTGCACGCACGGCCGTGGCAGCAGCGACGGACGTCTTGCCGACGCCGCCCTTGCCGGTGACCAGCAGCACACGCGTCAGCGTGGCCCCTTCCGCATCGATGTGCGCACGGTACGTGCTGCAGGCTACTCGTCGCGGGGCCCCGGGGCGGTGCCACGGCGGCGGAACGCAGCGCCTCGACGCTCACCCCAGCAGCGCGGGCAGCCCGGCCAGGATCGCGAGCAGCGTCACGACCACCACGCCGATGCCGAGCACCGGTGCGGTGACCGGGTCGGTGGTGCCGCGCGCCAGCCGCAGGGTGCCGACCAGTCCAGCCGCCCACAGCGCCAACGCTCCGCCGAGCAGCATCCCGGCGACGGCCGGGCTGCCGGGACCGCTCCACATCGCGATGCCACCTGTCAACCACACGAGCCACAGCGCCAGGCGCGCGATCCCGGCACCGACCGAGCCGAGCAGCAGATGGCCAGCGCCCGGCAGCACGACCGTGGCCACCACCGCGATCGACGGTGAGACCTTCGGCCGCGCGCGCCCCGGCTCCTCGCCGAACCCCTGCCGGGGCGTGCCGCAGGTCTCACACGCCGCGACGATGAGGGGCTGCCAACCCCCGCACACGTGACACCGCCACTCCACCTCGCCGTCGCGCTGACGCACGTCGCGATCCGTATCGCCCTCCTGGCGAGGCGCCGCGGAGTCGGTCTCCTCAGCCTCGGCGAGGCTCGAGGGCTGATCGCCGGCGGTCGCCACGGGTGGATCCGGGCTCGATGACGGGCCCGCCGCTGCATCGGACGAGGCCGCTGGCGAGGCCGACCTCGCCTCCCCGACCGGTTCGAAGCACTGGGTGCACCACCGTGCCGAGGTGGCGTTGCGGGCCCCACAGGTGGAGCAGATCAGCACCAGCGACACCCCCGGACCATCACGGCGTCAACCCCGCCGAGGTGCGTACCTCGAGCTGGAGGGCGTCCTTGAGCCCCCACAGACCACGTCGCACGGCCTGACGGTAGGCGGCCACGATCCTCTCAGCACACACGGAGGACGCCGCGATGGCCGCCAGGTGGTGGACGACCGTGCCGCCGTAGCCCGGGTCGAGCCAGAACTCGACCGCGCCCACGATGTCCCCGCCGGCCTCGAGGTGGAAGCCAGCATCGGGCCGCCAGCTATGGGGACGCAGGCTCAAGCGCAGCCGTCGCAGCGCGCCGGCCGCGAGCTCCACGGCGAAGCGCTCGTCGGTGGGAGCACCGGCCGGTGAGGGCAGCGCATGGATCCGACAGCCGGGCCACCAGTCCGGCCAGTCGGCGAGATCGGCCAGACGGCGATGGACGAGCGAGGCCGGGGCCCGGACGAACCCGGCGTCGTCGAGGTAGGTGACCTCCGACGTGTGGCTCACCGTCGGTCCTGCTCGCTGACGTCGGCGAGGAGGTCGAGCACGGCGCTGGCCACCTTCGGGGCGTCGTAGTCGAGCTGCGGGACGTGGTAGGAGCGCTCGCAGACCAGCTCGCGCACGTCGCGGCTGCCAACGCTCTCGAGCACGATCAGCGGATCGCGTGGCGAGACGGTGTGGTCCTCCGGCGAGCGCACCACCAACAGTGGCTGGACGACCGCCCCGAGCTGGGAGCGGATGCGTGGCAGCTCGCGCAGCAACGACTGGGCGGCACGGCTCGAGACCATCGCGTAGGCCGATTCCTCGACGTCGGGCCGTGCGATGTCGTCGCTCGGCAGGCCGGCCAGCTGGCGGGGCACGTACGGCGCCAGGTACTGCAGCACCGGTGCCAGCCGTGCCATCAGCCCGGACGGCTCGCGGATCAGGGGGTTGATCACCGCGAGTGCGGCGACCTCCTCGCGACGGCTGGCGAGGTCGAGCGCGATCGTCCCGCCCATCGAGTGACCAACGAGCACGACCTGCTCGCAGCGCTCACCGAGGTCGTCGACGAGGTGTTCGACCGTCGCGTACCAGTCGGCGTAGCGGGTGTGGCCCAGATCGCGGTGGTGGGTGCCGTGGCCGGGCAGCAGCGGTACCTCGACGGAGTAGCCCTCCGCAGCGAGTCGCTGACCGAGCGGACGCGTACCGACCGGGTTGGCGGTGAAGCCATGCACCACGATCACCGCGGTGTGCTTGCGCCGTCCCGACCCCGTGGCGGACCACGGCTCGGCTCCGGCGATGCTGACCACCGCGTCCATCTGCCCCGTCCCTGTCCGAGATCCGTGCGCCTGATCGCACCGTAGCGTGCGTTCCCTAGGCTCTCGGTGAAGTGTGACGGGCGAGGACGGTCGTGGGGCACCACCGAGATCCACAGCGGCTGATGCTCGCAGCGACCGTCATCTCCGCCGTACTGGTCGAGGCACTGCGGATCCTCGCACCCTCGCTGGTGGACGCCGGTGATGGCGACCTGCGAGCCGGTCTGTTCGTTGGCGGGATCGCCCTCCTCGTCCTCGGGATGCCGCTGGCGGCCGCATCCGCCGTAGGCCGCTTCGGTGCACGCCGTTCGCTGGTGGCCGCCGGGCTCGCGCTGGCCGTAGGCAGGGCCGGGCTGATCGTGGCCTCGCAGCCCTCGTCCCGCCTCATCATGGCG
>JBKGZF010000192.1:0-5147 GCA_046545715.1 Nitriliruptoraceae bacterium
GCGGCCGTCGATCGCTCCAAGGGCTGGGCACACATCGTCGAGGGTTGATCGTCGGCCTCCGCTGTCGAAACGCCACGCCCGACCGCGCACCGATGCGTCACGGCGCGTTTCCACAGTCACGGGACGATCCCTCCGCGCGTGGCGACAACGCACGTCCATGCTGTGCGGTCCGACGACCCGGAGCCCGACTTGCTCGACGCCATCACCGCCGACCGTCCCTGGACCCAGGCAGCCACGCTGCTGCTCGCTGCCGCTGCCGACGACCTGCAGGCGGGCGCCGACCCCGCCCCCACCCTGGCCGCCTATCGCGGCGAGGAACCGATCGCCGTCGCCACGCTGCGGCCGTTCGCCACCGGCGAGCTACCTCAGGTGCTGCTCGAGGTGCTCGCGCTGCTGCTGCCCCTCGGCACCGACCGCATCGCGCTGTCGGCCACCGCCCGTGCCTGGTCGCTCGACGATCCGGTGGTTCCGGTCACCGACGAGGTCGACCTGCGCACCCGCGTCCTGCTGGTGGTCCTCGCCGATGCCCATGACGGGCCGTGCCTCACCCACGCCGAGCTGCACCCCTTCGAGCACGATCCCGAGGGCTGGAGCTTCGGGGCACCCATGGACACCGGTGGCGACCAGCCCACCGGTGTCGTGCAACAGGCCGTGGCCTCGCTGCTCGACGGACGTGATGAGTTGCTCGCCAACGCCGATGATCGGGCCATCGCCGCCCAGCTCGCCCGCGTCCTGCTGCTCGGCCACCAGGTCGCGCTCGCACCCGATGCCGCCGCCGAGCTCGAGCGCTGTGCGAGTCGCTGAGCCACGCCGGAGGTGGGTCTACCCTGGGCCTCTCCCCCACCGGAGGCATCACGTGCCCGTCGAGCTACCACCAAGCGAGGAGCAGTGGCGCCAACGGCTCACGCCCGAGGCCTACCACGTGCTGCGCGAAGCCGGCACCGAGCGCCCGTTCACCGGCGCCTACTGGGACGAGCACGGTCAGGGCGTCTACCGCTGCGCCGGCTGCGAGACCGAGCTGTTCAGCTCGCAGACCAAGTTCGATGCGCACTGCGGCTGGCCGAGCTTCTACGCCCCCCTCGACGAGGCGAACGTCACCCTCCACCGAGACCGGTCACTGGGCATGGATCGCACCGAGGTCCGCTGCGCCACGTGCGACGGCCATCTCGGCCACCTCTTCCCGGATGCACCACAGCAGCCGACAGGGCTGCGCTACTGCATCAACTCCGCTGCGCTCTCGCTTGAGCGCGATCGCGATCAGGAGCAGCGGTAGCTACCCGCACGACGTCGAGGCGGCTCAGGACGCCGCCCGGCCGTCCTCACTGCCCGAGCCGGGTTCCTCGTCCGATCCCGACCGCTGGTCCTGCGATCCAGCTCGCGCGTCCTCAGCACCCGGTTGGTTCGACGGCTCATCCACCTCAGCCGCATCGAGCCCCTCCAACCCGTCGAGCGTGAGCTCGACGTCGCCCGACTTGACCCTGGCCGCGTACTCGTCGACGTACTCCTGGCCGCTGAGCAGCATGATCTCGTACATCAGCTCGTCGGTGGCCGAGCGCAGCACGAAGGGATCGTGGCGCCGGTCGCGGTAGCGCGAGAGGTCCAGCGGCTCACCGTAGATGACGCGCACCGGCCAGCGACGCGGCCGGTAGGAGCCGGTGGGAAGCGCGTGCTCGGTGCCCTGCACCGCACACGGGATGATGGGGACGTTGGCCTCCAGCGCGATACGGACCGGCCCGGTCTTGCCCCGGTAGAGCCGGCCGTCGGGGCTGCGCGTGCCCTCTGGGTAGATGCCGAGCAGATCACCGTTGTTGAGGATCTCGACACCCGTGCGCAGCGAAGCGCTGTCGCGATCACTGCCGTCTCGGTACACCGGCACGACCCCCGTGCCGCGGAAGAACCAGCGCGTGCGCCACGAGTCCCAGTAGTCGGCCTTGCCCAGGAAGTAGACGGGGCGGGGCACGTTGAGCGGCAGCACGATCGAGTCGAGGAACGAGCGGTGGTTGCACGCCAGGACGGCCGGGTCGTGCTCCGGCACGTTGTCCAGGCCCACGAGCTCGAGGCGGAAGTAAGGGTTGACCACCGCCGGGAGCGCGCGGCGCAGCAACCGGTACATCCGCGGTGCATCCGACATGCCGGCCACGACGTCCTCCTCGGTGGCTGCTCAGCGAGCCCGTCGTCGAACCCTGACCGGCGTCCGTCACGTCCGTCGGCAGACGGCTTTCGATCCGCGTCCGTCAGCGGACGGCTTCGATCTCGATGACCGCCCGCCCCGATAGCCTACGTTCACACCCGCGAGGCGTCGAGCCTCGCGGTGGTTCGAGCCCTGACCACCGGTGCCGGCGTCGACGTCGGCTGGAGTCACGGAGGGCTCGAGAGGCAACCCGGGCGTGCGAGGCGGAGGATCCGTGGCCGAGGAACTCGGAACGTGGCCCGCCGAGCAGGCGACCGTCCTGCTCGAGGTCCTGCAGAAGGCTGGTCTGACCCCCGAAGCGAAGCGCACCCGCGACGGGGTGCTCGTCACGGTGCCGAGCGAGCAGGCGGACGAAGCCAACCGTCAGCTCGTCGCCAACATGGATGCGATCGCCAAGGCGGCACGCCAACCAAGGTCCAGTAGCAGCTCGCAGAGCGGTCGCCGGCCGCGCGCGGTCAAGGGGGCTGACAACCAGCCCGAGCGCTCAGCCCAGCAGCTGAGCTCCGAACGGCTGATGAGGATCGCCAAGCCGCTCGGCCTGATCCTGATCGGGCTGCTCCTGCTCGGCGTGATCCGCAACCCGATCGTGGTGGTCGCCGTCGTGGCGGTCCTGGTCTACTTCCTGGGCAAGCGTGCCCAACGCGGTGGGGACGATCCCCGCGAGGGCGGCTTGTGACGCTCGTCTGACCGGCTGAGGCCCCACCACGCCGATCACCGCTCCACGTCCGACCAGCTCAGCTGAGCGCCGCTCTCAGGAAGCGGACCTGGTGGTCGAGCAGGCGCTCGGCGATGGTCTCCTGCGGGGTCATGTGAGTCACGCCCGACAACGGCAGGAAGGCATGCGCTCGGCCGTCGGCGAGCAGGGCCGCCGAGAGCCGCAGGGAGTGGGCAGCCACCACGTTGTCGTCCGCCAGGCCGTGGATCAGCAGCAGTGACGGGGGGCGCTGCGGGTCCCAGTCGGCGGCGTCGATCAGGGCACCGTCACCGTCGACCAGGCTGGAGACCCGGTAGGCATCCGGATCACGGTCGGGCCGTCCCAGGTAGCGCTCGGTGTAGGCGGTGTCGTAGAGCCGCCAGTCGGTGACCGGGGCTCCGGCGACGGCTGCAGCGAAGACGTCCGGTCGACGCAGGACCGCGAGCGCGGCGAGGTAGCCACCGAACGACCAGCCGCGGATGCCGACGCGCCCCAGGTCCAACCGCGGCTCGAAGCGTGCGGCCGCGTGCAACGCGTCGATCTGGTCCTCCAGCACCCGGGTGGCCAGATCGCCCTTGACCTCGCGTTCGAACCCGGGTCCACGTCCGGGCGTGCCCCGACCGTCGACGACCAGTACCGCGAAGCCCTGGTCGGCCAGCCACTGCGAGGTCAGGTAGGCGCCCTGCGCGGCGATCACGCGCTGGACGTGTGGGCCGCCGTACGGATCGAGCAGCACCGGCAGGCGACCGGCCCCGTCGTCGTCGCGCGGGAGCAGCAGGGCCGCGCGCAGCCCCTGGTGACCGAGCTCGAGCCAGCGCGGCCGGGCGGTGAGCACGGGCTCCTCGGCGACGACCTCCAGGGGGTGCACATGCAGCGCGGTCCCCGCCCCCGGCTCCTCGCCACGGCGTGACCAGCCGACCGTCACCGTCGGGGTCGGCGTCGCTGGTGTGACCGTGGTCTCCACCCACGGCGCCGCATGGGCGGTCACGCCGGCGCCGCGCGGCCGGTGCCCGGCGACGACGCGGCGGATGCCGGGGCCGAGCTCGCTGGTCTCCGAATGCAGACGGTCCGGCGCGTCCTGCTCGGCATCCAGGTCGAGCTCGTAGGGGTCGATGCGGGTCGGGTCGTGCTCCGGGCTCGCGAGGAACTCGACCACACCCCGCCGCTCGGTGACCACATGACCGTCGGGCGTGTGCCACGCGTGGGCGGCGACCAGCTCACGGACCTGAAGGCCCGCGGGCGTCACCGGCTGGCCGTCGAGGCACAGCGCGCGCGTGCCCCCCAGGCCGAGCTCGGGACGGTCCTCGACCGTCAGCAGGCGATCCTGCAGCCAGACCGGGCTGCCCGGCACCACCTCGACCCAGGTCTCGTCCGCCCACTCGCGCACCTGCCGGGTGGCGCCGCCGTCCGGATCGGCGACCAGCACCCGCACCGAGCGCTGATCACGCGGTTGCACGGCCAAGGTGAGCGGGTCGTGCCCCCACCGGACCTCGACCAGGTACTCCGCGTCCTCGTGGTCCCACGCGACCTCGGTCAACTCACCCGTGTCGACCTCGACCACCCACAGCGACACGTGCGCGTTGGTGGTGCCTGCGGCCGGGTAGCGGTGCTCGCTCGGGATCGACCACGGCCGGGCCGGATCGGTGATCGTCCAGGCCGGGACGTCACGCTCGTCGACGCGGGTGACGGCCAGGCGATCGCAGCCGCCTGACCACCACGCTCCACGCGTGCGTCCAAGCTCCTCCGCGGCGATGAACTCGGCACGGCCCCAGCTGACCCCGGGCTCGGCGACCAGCTGACGGCTGCTGCCGGGCGCACCCGGGCCGTCGACCAGCTCGACCAGATGGACACCACCGGCCGCGTGGTAGGCGATGGCGCGACCGTCCGGGGACGGCCGCGGGTCGAATGCGGCGGCGACGGTCGGCTGCTCGGCGACCCGCCCGGTGGCGACCTCGACGCTGCAGAGCCGCCCCCCGAGAGTGAAGGCGGCCATGGTCGCTGACTCGTCGGTCGCGTAGGCGACGATGCCATCGGCCTGCTCGCGGGCACGCTCCCGTCGCGCGCGCTCCTCGTCTGGGAGCTCGCGCCCCTGGGCGCCGAGCCGGCGCGCATCGACCAGCTTGTCGGTCACACCGGTCCGCGGATCGTGCCACCACAGATGGGTCACCGGATCGTCGCCGGCATCGGTGCGCAGGAACAGCACCACCGGCCCCGACGGCCCCACGGCCGGGGTGAAGCTGCGGGGGACACCGAGGGTGAAGC
>JBKGZF010000193.1:0-5128 GCA_046545715.1 Nitriliruptoraceae bacterium
GGTTTCGGCTCTCGACCGGTCGTGGTGGGGACACAGCACCCTGCCCGAAAGGGACCGGTGAGGACCTTAGCGATCGGCGCGTGAGCGGGATCGTCCAACGCCTGGCGAGACCCGTAGAGACACCTCCCCGATGCCCGATCACCGGTACGTGGTGGTGTGCGGGGGGGGGCGTTCGGCCCTATCGGTGACGCGGCGACCGTGATAGGCACACAACACCCTTCCGGTCCACGGCGATCCACGGCGAGTCGGGACGCACGCCGGAGCGGGGGGAGCTGCCAGCGGGAGACGGGGACGCCATGAGCGTCAGCACGTGGCATGCCAAGCCCATCGTGTTGCCGGAGCCTGGGCAGCCCGCCCTCGGCAAGCAGGCCCAGCAGGTCGCTGATGAGGAGGTGCTCATCGCCTGGCTTGCGGCCTGCCGTCGGCCCGACCATCAGGATCCATCCGACCAGACCGCGGCCGCAGAGCTCGTGCTCGACCGCCTGCTCATCCGGCTCGAAGCCTCCTCACGGGTGCTGCCCGAGCAGGTCAGCCGCAAGCTCGGCCTGCCGGCGGGCACCACCGTGGGGGCCGCGGCGGTGGAGCTGCGAACCGCCGTCAACGACCCCGACGGTCCACGATGCTCCTCCTACCCAGCAGCGGTGTTCCACCTGCATGACCGCCCCGATGGCCTCGATGACGAGCAGGACCTGAGCTGACCCTCGGGCTCGTGGAGCCGCCCGCGGCGGATCGCGCGCGGCATCGGTCCCCACCCCTCGCCCCCACCCGCTGGCAACGGTAGCGCGACGGCTAGCCCGCGCTGCTGTGGGTCGAGGAGGCCGGCTGCGGCTGCCGGTGTGAGCCAGCGGTGCCCGGGCCCGACGGCCACGGGTCGAGGTGGGACATCAGCACCGGCTCGAGCTCCGCCCAGTGGTGGGCGCAGAAGTGGAAGTCCTGCCCGTAGACCTCGACGTGGTGCTGCGCCGGCGCAGGGCAGCCACGGCGGTCGCAGATGTGGGTACGGCCCATGTCGCCTCCACGCCCAGCGCGGCGTACGCCGATGATGCCCCCACACGCCGGAGCAGGGAAGGCCCGATCGGCTCGACAGCGGGAGGCCTTCGGCCCTTCCGGGTGCTGCCCTCGCCGGCTCCACGCGGCCGCACGGTCGGATCGACGACGTAGGCTCTGCAGGAAGGTGGCACCGGCCATCGACGGGAGCAGCACGTGGGCCAGGAGATCGATGCCAGCCGGTTCAGCGGTGACGACCGTCGCAGCTACCGCGACAAGGTCAAGCGGTGCCTCGCCGTGCTCGAGCAGATGCTCGCCGAGGGCCGCTTCGAAGCTGAGCGCAAGCTGATAGGGGTCGAGGTCGAGTTCTACGTCGTCGACGCCGACGGCGAGCCCACCATGATCAACGAGGAGCTGCTCTCACGGCTGGAGTCCCAGGACTTCCAGACCGAGCTGGCCCAGTTCAACATCGAGTTCAACCTCGCGCCGCACAAGCTGGTCGGCACCGTCTTCACCGAGATCGAGGAGGAGCTGACCACCTCGTTCACGCACGCCGACCGGCGCGCCAGCGACCTCGACGCGCACGTCGCCATGGTCGGGATCATCCCCACCCTCAAGGACCTGCACGTCACGATCCACAACCTGTCGACCAACCCCCGCTACCACCTGCTCAACGAGCAGATCCTCGAGGCGCGCGGCGAGGACCTGCAGGTGGACATCGAGGGCGTCGAGCGCCTGGAGCTGCGTGCCTCCTCGATCGCGATGGAGGCTGCAGCCACCTCGGTGCAGCTGCACCTGCAGGTCACCCCCGAGCGGTTCGCCAGCGTGTGGAACGCCGCGCAGGCCGTCGCCGGAGCGCAGGTCGCGGTGGGCGCGAACTCGCCGTTCCTGCTCGGATGTGAGCTGCTGCGCGAGACGCGCATCGCCCTGTTCGAGCAGATGATCGACACCCGCTCCGAGGAGCTCGCCACCCAGGGGGTGCGCCCGCGGGTGTGGTTCGGCGAGCGGTGGATCGAGTCGGTGACCGACCTGTTCGACGAGAACGTGCGCTACTTCCCCGCGCTGCTGCCGCAGCTCGACGAGGAGGAGCCCGAGCAGGTGCTCGCGCGCGGCGACATCCCCCACCTGCCCGAGCTCGTGCTGCACAACGGCACGATCTACCGCTGGAACCGCCCCATCTACGCCGTCGCGCGCGGCAAGCCCCACCTGCGCGTGGAGAACCGGGTGCTGCCCGCCGGGCCCACCATGGCCGACACCGTGGCCAACGCCGCCTTCTTCTACGGGCTGGTGCGCGGTCTGACCGAGCGGGACGAGCCGATCACCGAGCAGCTGCCGTTCGCCGCCGCCGCCGACAACCTCCGTGCCGCGGCCTGGGACGGGATCGACGCCCAGCTGACCTGGCCGGGGATCGGCGCGGTCCCTGCCAGCGAGCTGATCGTCGGCACCCTGCTGCCGATCGCTCACGCCGGGCTCGACGCGTGGGGGGTCGACCCGCACGACCGTGACCACTACCTCGGCATCATCGAGCAGCGGGCACGGCAGCGGCGCACCGGCGCGAGCTGGCAGGTGGCCACCTTCCACGTCCTGTGGGACGAGGCCGGCCACGACCGTCGCTCCGCGCTGACCGAGATGACCCACCGCTACCTGACCAACATGCGCACCAACCAGCCCGTCCACACCTGGCCGCTGCCGTGACCGATGCGCTACGTCGCTTCGAGCACGGCCTGCCCGACGAGCTGCTCCATCTCGACACGGGGCAGCTGGTCAGCGAGCTCGACCGCCCGACGCTGATCCGGGTGGCTGGCGACGGCGGGCAGCCGCCACGGGCGATCACCACGCTGCTGCACGGCGATGAATCCACCGGGATCGAGGCCGTCGTACGGCTGCTGCGTCAGCGCCGCCGCCGACCGTTCGACCTCTACGTGGTCCTCGGCAACGTGCGGGCCGCCGCCGCGCCGCCCGGCTTCGCCCACCGCTACCTCGACGGGCAGGAGGACTTCAACCGGATCTTCGACGCCGAGCCCGCCACGACCCCCGAGCGCGAGGCGGCGACGGCGATCGTCGAGGAGCTGGCCGCCGCGGGGGTGGGCTCGCTCGTGGACGTGCACAACAACACCGGCGACAACCCGGTCTACTCGGTGGTGACCAACCAGCGACCGGAGACGATCGCGCTCGCCACGCTGCTCGCCCCCACCGTGCTGCGCTTCGAGCTGCGGCTGGGGACGCTGCTCGACGCCCTGGAGGGTCGGATCCCCAGCTGCGCGCTGGAGTGCGGGCTGCCCGGCCGGCGCGGCTCGCTGGCGGCCGCCCTCGACGCCCTGGAGCGCTACCTCGCCGTGGACGAGCCGACCGCCGTGCCCCCACACAGCGACACCGCGGTGCTCGGTGGGCTCAAGCGGGTGACCGTCCGCGACGACGCACGGCTGCGGTTCGGCGGGCGTCTCGACGACGGCGTCGACCTCGTGCTGCCCGCCGACAGCGATCAGCACAACTTCACCCAGGTGCCGGCCGGCCACCTGCTCGGCCACGTCCACCCGACGGGGCCGCTGCCGCTCACGGTCACCGATGCCCAGGGACGCGAGGTGACCCACGAGCACCTCCGGCGCGACGGCGAGCAGCTCAGGCTGCGACATGCGGCCGTGCCGGTGATGATGACCCGCACCGAGGTAGCCGCCCGCCGTGACTGCCTGTGCTACCTCGCCGAGCCGCTCGCCGGTGTATCGCCGCGCGGTGGCACCCCGTCGGAGGGCTCCCACTGACGGGCACGTGCCAGGCGCCGGTGCAGCCACGGCACCAGCAGCAGCACCGGGAGCGCCAGCACGATCGTGGCCAGCGGTGCCCCAGCCACCTCGGCGACCGAGCCGCCGACCAGCGAGGCAAGCGGGCGGGTGCCGATGAACGCGACGCTCCACAGGGCCATGACCCGGCCACGGTGGGTGTCGGGGACCTCGCCCTGCAGCCGCGCCGTCGAGCGCGTGATCGCCCCCAGGAAGCCGACCCCGGAGATCGCCATGCCGATCAGGCCGATCGTCAGCGTCGGTGCGAGCCCGACCATCACCATCCCGCCGCCCTGGACGAGCATGGCCACGACCAGGGCGTGCCGCTGGCGTCGCAGCCAGCCGGAGATGGTCAGCGCGGTCAGCGTCGCACCCGCACCGAACGCACCGACCAGCAGCCCGGCGTCCAGCTCACGGCCCCCGAACACGTCGATGGCGAGCTCCGGCGAGAGGGTGTTGATCGGCTCGGTCGTCCACGACACGGCCGCGGTCGCCAGCATCAGCCCCCACCACACCTGATGGTCGCGGACCAGGCGGTAGGCCTCGCGCAGCTTGGGACGCGGGCCGGTCTGACGTCGCTGTGGCCGCGGCCGGATCACCAGCAGGACCACGACGAACGCCAGGAACGATCCGGCGTTCAAGCCGAAGACGACGCCGTGCCCGGCCGACTCGACGACCACCGCCCCGAGCACCGGACCGACGGCCCGGGCGAGGTTGAACGACATCGAGTTGAGCGAGATCGCGACGTCGAGGTCCTCGTCGTCGACCAGCAACGGCACCAGCGACTGCAGCGCCGGGACCATGAACGCCAGCGTGAAGCCGAGCAGCAGCGCGGCCACGACCACGATGGGGGCCGTCACCCACCCGGCCAGGGTGACCGCCGCCAGCAGCAGGGCGATCGTCGCCGCGCCCGACTGGGAGACCAGCAGCAGCCGGCGGCGGTCGTAGCGGTCGGCGGCGCCACCCGCCCAGGGCGCGAGCACCAGCGAGCCCACGAACTGCGAGAAGCTGACGACCCCGACCAGCAGTGTGGAGCCGGTCAGCGAGTACACCAGCAGCCCGGCGGCGATGTTCTGGAACCAGGTGCCGATGCTCGACAGCGCCGAGCCGATGAAGAACACCCCGAACGGCCGCTGCAAGAGCACCCGCAGCGGCGAGCGCCCCGGCAGCGATGCCCGGGCCGGAAGCGGCGCGGTCATCCGGCAGCCGCCGGCGGCGACGAGGCGGAGGTGGTGAGCGATCCGGTGACGTCACGCTGCGGGTGCACACCGCCGTGTGCATCGAGCGCGGCGAGGTCCAGCCCCGCGAACAGGTCGTCCTCGGGCCGCACGACCGGCACGTCGCTGCGCAGCAGTCGGTAGGCC
>JBKGZF010000194.1:0-5087 GCA_046545715.1 Nitriliruptoraceae bacterium
TGAAGCGGGCGCACGAACATGCCCGCCACCCCGAGCAGGGCGAGCGCCGCGGCCCGAGGGCGGCCGAACCGGTCCGACCAGGCACCGCCGACGACCGCACCGACCGCGCCCACCGCGATCACCGCGAAGGCCGCCAGGGCCGAGACCCGTTCGGCTGACTCGAGCCCGCTGCGCTCGAACGACGCCAGCAGGAAGGCGCCGATCCACGACCACATGGCGTAGAGCTCCCACATGTGCCCGAAGTAACCGTAGGAGGCCAGCCGTACCCGACGATCGCGCACCACCCACAGCGCTGCGCGCGGCTCGAAGGCCGATCGAGGGAAACGGAAGGGACCGTCACGCCCGAGCAGGGCCAGTCCCCCACCGAGCACGGTGGTCACCGAGGTGGTCACGACCACCACCCGCCACTCGACGCCGCCGCCAGCACGGACCAGGTGGGGTAGCGCCGAGCCGATCGTCAGGGCACCGACCATCGTCCCGAGCGCGAGGCCCCGTCCGGCGCGGTACCAGGTGGCCATGGCCTTCATCGCCGGTGGGTAGACCCCCGCCAGGGCCATGCCGGTCACACCACGCCAGATGACCGCACCGAGCGGCGATCCGACCGTGAGCAGGGCGAGGTTGGCGGTTGCCGCCAGCAACGCACCTGCGGCGATCACCCGGCGAGGGGCGAAGACATCGGTCAGCGACAGCGCCGCGCTGAGCAGGGCGCCGACCACGAAGCCGACCTGCACCCCGATGGTCATCCACGCCGCGCTGCTCGGGCCGAGCCCCCACACCACGGTCAGCTGCGGGACGACCGACGAGGCGGAGAACCACGTGCTCATCGACAGCAGCACCGCACCGGCCAGCGACAGCAGGGCCATGCGTCGTCCGGGCGGGTCTGCCACCTCAAGACCATCGACGCCTGCGCCCGGCGCTACGGCAGCGGCGGTGTCATCCTCGCGGTGAGGTTCCTGCCTCATCGCCCTCCCCTCCCGAGACCCAACGGCGTGACCGGGTTCGACGGGGGAACCCGGATCTGGCCGTCGGCACTCCCCCGACCGGGACGGGAAGCACGCGTGACGCTAGGCGGTTGCCCCGCAGGAAGCTTCAGCACACCGCAGGGAACAGCCGTCCGTGATCGATCAGGAGCTGACGTGGCCGAGACCGATGACGCCGCTGCCGGGTACGGACGACCGCCCGACCCGTCGGTGCCTCACGACGCCGGATGGCCGCGCGTGGCCCTGCCCGACGTCGAGGTGGTGGTCGCAGAACCAGCAGCGATGTCGACGGTTGCCGCCGATAGCGGGGTGCCACCCTCGGTCTACGCCCGGCTCGGGATCGCCGTGGCGGCGCCGTTCGCGCCGGGGACCATCGTGCGCGTCAGCTGAGCCGCGCCGCGGGCTCGTCAGCTGGCTGGAGGATCGGGTGCAGCTGCCGGGTCGAGGAACGCGACCGCCCGGTCGCCTGGGACACGCCCCGCTGGGATGGCCGGGTCGCCGGCCAGCAGGCGGGCGACCGCCCCGCGCTTGTCCGCGCCGCTGACCAGCCACACCAGCGACCGGGCGCGCGCGATAATGGGCAGGGTGAGGGTCAGCCGTCGCCAGCCGCCGTAGCTGCCGGTCACCGCGACGTCGCGGTCGACGACGTCGACGACCGGGTCCCCGGGGAGCAGCGAGGCGGTGTGACCGTCGCTGCCGAGACCGAGCTGGACGACGTCGAGGACCGGCGGCACACCCGCCACCTCAGCCAGCTGTGCGGCGTACCGCTCCGCAGCGGCCTCGGGGTCGGGGTTGTCCACCGGCATCGGATGGACCTGGCCGTCCGGCAGCGGCCGGTCGGCGAGCAACCGCCCACGCAGCAGCTCGAGGTTGCGCTCGGTGTGGCCGGCGGGGGCGAACCGCTCGTCGACCTGGAAGACATGCAGGCGGTCCCACGGCAGCGGCTGAGCCGCGAGAGCTTCGAGCAGGTCGCCGGGGGTGCTGCCGCCACTGACCGCCAGGGTCGCCCGCCCACGCTCGCTCGCCGCCTCGCGGAGCGCCACGGCGACGTGCGCCGCTGCCTGCCGGGCGTGATCGTCGGCGATCACGACCCTCACGATGCCACCTGTTCGAGGTGGCTGCGGTCGTTCCAGGCCTGGACCACGCGCAGCTCGCGCTTCCAGCCCAACGTGCTGATCGACCCGGTGCCGAGCTCGAAGAGGCGACCGCCGGCGGCCGGCAGACCGATCTGCTGGACGGGGGTCGTGTCACTGCCCACGGTCGCGACCGCCCGGTGGGTGCCAGCCGCCGTGCTCGGCGGTCAACTCGTCGGCTGCGGGTGGGCCCCAGCTCCCCTTCGGGTAGGGATGGGGTGGCTCGTCCGTCGCCAGGACCGGCTCGACGATCCCCCACGCGGCCTCGACGCCGTCGGCTCGGGCGAACAGCCGGGCGTCGCCGTCCAAGGCGTCATCGAGCAGTAGCTGGTAGGCCTCCTCGCGGGGTTCCTCGGTCCGCTCGTCGTACGCGTAGGACAGCTCGACGGGGTGGCTGACCATCTCGCCGCCGGGCGCCTTGACCTGGATCTCCAGGGCCACCTCGCCACCGGGCTTGATCTGGAAGCGCAGGTGGTTGGGGTGGGGCGGCGGCGCGTCGCACCGGGCGAAGAACTGCAGCGGCGGACGCCGGAACTCGATGACGACCTCGGTGGCCGTGGTAGCCAGCCCCTTGCCGGCGCGGATGTAGACGGGCACACCGGCCCAGCGCCACGACTCGATCGAGGTCTCCAGCGCGACGTAGGTCTCCACCTGGGAGTCCTCGGGGACGCCGTCCTCCTGCCGGTAGCCCTCGTACTGCCCACGCACGACCCGTGCCGGGTCCAGCGCCGGCATGGCACGCAGGACCTTGACCTTCTCGTCGCGCAACGCATCGGCACCGGTGTCGACCGGCGGCTCCATCGCGATCAGGGCGAGCACCTGGAGCAGGTGGTTCTGGACCACGTCGCGGAGGGTGCCCACCTCGTCGTAGAACGCCCCCCGACCGGCGACGTCGAGCGCTTCGGCCATGGTGATCTGCACGCTGGCGATGTGGTGACGGTTCCAGACGGGCTCGAGGAACGAGTTGGCCAGGCGGAACACCAGCAGATCCAGCACCTGGTCCTTGCCGAGGAAGTGATCGATGCGGAACACGGCCTCCTCGGGGAACGCCGCGAGCACGCACCGGTTGAGCGAACGAGCCGAGGCCAGGTCACGGCCGAAGGGCTTCTCCAGCACCACGCGGCTGCGATCGGAAAGGCCGACGTCACGCAGCCCTGCGATCACGTCCTCGAACAGGCTCGGGGGGATCGCGAGGTAGAGCAGCGGCCGCTCGGCGTGCTCGAGGCTGGCGGCCAGCCGCACGAAGGTGTCCGGGTCGCGGTAGTCGCCAGCGACGTGGTCGAGCGCGCCGGTGAGCCGGTCCAGCGCTGCGGGATCGGAGGCACCGGTGCCGTGACGCTCGACCGCCGCGCGGACCCGTGCACGCAGCTCATCGACCGACCAGTCCGAGGCGGCCACCGACACGATCCGCGACGGGAGGCGGTCGGCGCGTGCCAGCTCATGCAGCGCCGGGTAGAGCTTGCGCTGGGCGAGGTCACCGGTCCCGCCGAAGAGCACGAGCGCATCGGAGCGGGTGCTCACGAACGCACCTCGTGGCCACCGAAGGCGTTGCGCATGACGGCGATGGCCTTCATCGCAGGCGGATCCTCCTGCCGTGAGGCGAACCGCGCGAACAACGCTGCGGTGATCGCGGGCGCGGGCACGGCCAGCTCGACGGCCTGCTCGACCGTCCAGCGCCCCTCACCGGAGTCCTCGGCCCACCCGGCCACGCTGGTGAGCTCGGGGTCGGCCGCCACGGCGGGAGCGAACAGATCGAGCAGCCAGGAGCGGACCACCGAGCCGTGTCGCCACACCTCGAACGCGGCCGGCAGGTCGATGTCGAGGTCACTGGCCTGCAAGAGCTCGTAGCCCTCCGCCAAGCTCTGCATCATGCCGTACTCGACCCCGTTGTGGACCATCTTGGTGAAGTGGCCCGCACCGACGGGGCCCACGTGCGCGAAGCCGTCGTCGGTGACCAGGGCCTCGAACACCGGACGGAGGTGGCCGATGTCGTGCTCGTCCCCCCCGGCCATGATGCAGTAGCCCTCGTCGAGCCCCCACACACCGCCGCTGACGCCGGCGTCGATGAACCCGATCTGCCGTGTCGCCAGCTCCTCGGCGTGTTGCTGCGAGTGCCGGAAGTTGGAGTTCCCACCGTCGACGATCAGGTCATCGGGCGAGAGCAGCTCGGCGAGCTCGGCGATGGTCTGCTCGGTCGGGCCGCCGGAGGGGACCATCACCCACACCACCCGTCGCGGCTCGTCGTCCAGAGCGGCCACGAGCTCCCCGAGCGATGCGACGTCGCGCAGCTGCGGATCACGGTCGAAGCCGACGACCTCGTGGCCGCGGTGACGTAGACGGGTCGCCATGTTGCCGCCCATCTTGCCGAGCCCGATCATCCCGATGCGCATCTGCGTGCTCCTGTCGATCCTGTGGTGTGCGTGCGAACATGTCGTGGTCGCCGTCGGTCAGCGGGCGAGGGCACGCAGCTCGTCGAGCCAGACGCGAGCGGCGCGCCGGTCGCGTGAGACCAGGGCCTCGAGGTCACCCGCGGCCTGGGCGCGCTTGAGCGTGGAGAACCCGAACCGCTCGCCGGGGATGGCCGGGTCGTCCTCGTCGTCACCGACGACCTGGACGAACACCCCACGATCGGCGCCGCCCTTGTGCAGCTGCCCCGTCGAGTGGAGGTAGCGCGGTCCGATGCCGAGCGTGGTGGCCACCCGGTGCTCGTCGCGCAGCCGGACCCGTGCCCGCTCGAGCTCCTCGACGATCGGGTCACCCGGGTCGAGGTAGGCCTGGATCGCGAGGTAGTCGCCGGGCCGGAGCTGCTCGAGCAGCGGTGCGAGCGGCTCGACCTGTGGTTCACGGACCCCGTCGGCCAGGGCACGGCGCGCGGCGTCCTTGGCCGCTTCGACGTCCGGCTGGTCGAACGGGTTGATGCCGAGGGCCGCCCCGGTCAACGCGATCGCGATCTCCCAGCGCAGCACCTCGGCGC
>JBKGZF010000195.1:0-5082 GCA_046545715.1 Nitriliruptoraceae bacterium
GCCGACGTCCTCATCGGCCTCGACGACCGCCGCGGCGACCGGGTCCAGACCCGTCAGCGCGGTCGGGATGAAGATGACCAGGACCAGGTCGATCTCGTCGGCCTCGGCGAGGACCCGGAGCGCGCGCCCGTAGGACTCCGGTGAGGCCGACGCGATCATGTCGACGGGGTTGGTGACGCCCGCCTCCCGGGGCAGGAACTCCTGGAGCTGCTCGATCGTGCGATCGGAGAGACGGGGGACCTCCAGCCCGTTGGACTCGAGCGCGTCCGCGGCCAGGATGCCGGGCCCACCTGCGTTGGTCAGGACCCCGACCTTGCGGCCCGATGGCAGCCCCCGGTTCGACAGCAGCGAGGCGACGTCGAACAGCTCCTCGAGCGTCTCGGTGCGGATCACGCCGGTCTGCTCGAACAGCGCGGCCACGGCCCGGTCGCCCGAGGCGATCGCTGCGGTGTGCGAGCCCGCCGCCCGTACCCCGGCGGTCGTGCGCCCGGACTTCACTGCGACGATCGGCTTCTGTCGTGAGACCCGTCGTGCGATGCGCGAGAACTTCCGGGGGTTGCCGAACGACTCCAGGTACATCAAGATCACGTCGGTATCCGGGTCGTTCTCCCAGTACAGCAGCAGGTCGTTGCCCGAGATGTCGGCCTTGTTGCCGACCGAGACGAACGTGGCGATCCCGAGTCCCAGTGCGTGCACGTGGTCGAGCACCGCGAGCCCCAGCGCCCCCGACTGCGACGACATCGAGACCCGGCCCGGCGCGGGGAAGGTCGAGGAGAACGTCGCGTTCATGCGCACGTCCTCGGCGCCGTTGAGCAGACCCATGCAGTTGGGGCCGACCAGCCGCAGCCCATGGGCGTGGGCCCGTCCAGCCAGATCCTCCTGCAGCTCCACGCCCTCGCCACCGATCTCGGCGAAACCCGAGGAGACCACGCAGACGGCCCCGACGTTCAGCGCACCCGCCTCGTCGATGACGTCGTTGACCAGCTTGGCGGGGACGCAGACGATCACCAGGTCGGGTGGCTGAGGGCACTGCGAGAGGCTCGGGTAGCTGGTCACTCCCTGCACGTAGTCGGCGTTGGGGTTGACCGGGTAGATCACCCCGCTGAAGCCACCCCGCAGCAGGTTGTCGAGGACCAGCCCACCGATGGAGCCGCGGTTGCGTGATGCGCCCACGACCGCGACCCGCTCGGGGCGGAAGAAGCGCCGCAGCGCCGCCTCTGCCGCCTGCCGCTCCTCGGCCGCGACGACGTCGAGGAACCGCTCGGTGATGGTGGTCTCCAGATCGGAGCGCACGACGCCACCGTCGTGCCCCGAGTGGTACTCGAGCCCCAGCTCACGCACCAGGTTCAGCATGCGCACGTTGTCGGCGAGGATGTCGCCGGAGAGGTGGGTGATACCGCCGTCTGCGGCAGCGAGCGCCACCTGGCGGACCAGGACCGTGCCGACACCGCGCCCCTGCTCGGCGTCCTCGACCAGGGCGGCGAACTCCGCGTGGTCCGGCCGGTCCGGGTCACGCTCGTAGCGGGCGACGCCGACGATCCGCTCGTGCTCGCCGCGCCCACGGGTGGCCACGACGGCGTACTGCAGCTCGGGATCGAGATCGGTGAAGCGCGCCACGTTGCTCTCGTTGAGGTCGAACGGACCGAGGAACCGCAGGCGCCTGGACTCGGGGGACGTCCGTGACCACATGCCCAGCATCCGCTCCTTGTCGTCGGGGCGGATCCGGCGAACGTGGATCGTGGTGCCGTCCTTGAGGACGTGGTCGAACTCGTGCTCCATCGCGGATCCTTCAGACCGCCGCCGTCCGCGGTCACACGGGGTAGCTGCCGGGTCCCATCCTGACCGGTCGCGGCTCCGTGCGCCACCTCGCCGGGCGTTCCACCCCTCTCGAGGTGGACTCGAGGACCCGTGGGCAGTGTCCGCACCCGCGCCGCGACGGCCGGACGGCCCTTGTCGTGGCGCCGAGCACCGGGCAGCATCGATGGTGTCATCGCCGCAGCGGAGGGTTCCACGTGCGATCCGGACGCGATCTAGACCGGGGCGAGGCGGCGGCCGAGACCCAGCTCGACCGGGTGGACGACGACGCGCTCGATGAGACGACGCCTACCGCCGACGATGCCGGCTCGTTCCGGCCGGACGATTACGGCGTGCACGTCGATGACCCCGACTCCGACCTGCTCGACGACGATCTCGACGTCGGGCTGCGCGACGATGCCGAGGCCGACGCCCTGGACGCGATCGCCGAGGCCTTCAACGCGCGTGATCTCGATGGGCTCGTCGCGATCGTGGCGGCCGATGGCGAGGCGCCCGGGCTGCTCGGCTACGACCGCAACAACCTGGCCGAGGCGATCGAGGATCTCTGGCAGCGACGCCCCGCCTGCTACCTCACCCGCGGGCGTGCTGAGACCGAGTACGTCGGTGTGCTGTGGGAGCACGACGGCACGGACTGGTGGCGGGTGGCCGCGGTGCACGTGCACGACGTCGACGACGGCCTGGTCGGGGTGCTCGAGTTCTCCGACGACGCGGCCCTGCTCGATCGGGTCGAGTGCGAGCCGCCACATCCCCACGAGCTCGACGAGGGCACCCGGTGGCAGGAGTGGGACGAGGGCGCCGACGGCGACGAGGGAGCCTGAGCGCAGCCACCCTCCCGTGGGTCACCGGGCGTTGAAGTACTTGGCCTCGGGGTGGTGGACGATCAGCGCCGAGGTCGACTGCTCGGGGTGGAGCATGAACTCGTCGGTGAGCTCCACGTCGATGGCTCGCGGGTCGACCAGCTCGAACAGCACGGCCTGGTCCTCGAGGTCGGGGCAGGCGGGGTAGCCGAAGGAGTAGCGCGAGCCCCGGTAGCCCTGGCGGAACCAGTCCTTGACCGTGGGTCCGTCCTCCTCGGTGATGCCGAGCTCCTCGCGGCCGCGACGGTGCCACAGCTCGGCGAGCGCCTCGGCCATCTCCACCCCGAACCCGTGCGCGAAGAGGTAGTCCTGGTAGCGGTCGGCAGCGAAGAGCTCGGCTGCGATGTCGCTGATCCGCCGCCCCATGGTCACCACCTGCACGGCGAGTACGTCGGCGACCTCAAGCTCCAGCGGTCGGAAGAAGTCGGCGATGCACAGCCGGCGGCCCGTGGTCTGGCGCGGGAAGCTGAAGCGAGCGAGCTCGCGCTCGAGCGGGGCGTCGGGGTCCCAGACCACCAGGTCATCGCCGTCGCCGTTGGCCGGGTAGTAGCCGTAGACCACCTCGGGGGTGACCACCTTCTCGGCCTGGGCCCTGGCGAGCCATTCACGCAGGACCGGACGTGCCTCGCGTTCGAGCAGCTCGGTGTACTCGTCGGGGGAGAGCTCGCCGGGGGTGAAGCCCCATTGGTTGCGGAACAGGGCCACCTCGTTGATCAGGGGGGCGACCTCCCCCACGGGGATGCCACGGACCACCCGCTGACCCCAGAACGGCGGTGTCGGCACGGGAACGTCGGTGGCCACCGCCGAGCGGGGGCGCCCCTGCGCGTCATGGGCCGGGGCCGGTTGCTGGCTGCGCGTGACCGTGGGCTTGCGCCGCTCACGACGCGCCGAGATCGCGGTCGGCTGTCCCTCACCGCTGCGGCGGGCCTCCATGACCGTGTCGAGCACCCGCAGCCCCTCGAAGGCGTCCTTGCAGTAGAAGACCTCGCCCTCGTAGAGCGCCCGCAGGTCGTCCTCGACGTAGCCCCGTGTCAGGGCCGCTCCCCCCAAGAGCACCGGGTAGCGATCGGCCAGGCCACGCGCGTTGAGCTCCTCGAGGTTCTCGCGCATGATCACGGTCGACTTGACCAGCAGCCCCGACATGCCGACGACGTCGGCACCGTGGCTCTCGGCGGCGTCGAGGATCGCGTCGATCGACTGCTTGATGCCGAGGTTGACCACGTCGTAGCCGTTGTTGCGCAGGATGATGTCGACCAGGTTCTTGCCGATGTCGTGGACGTCACCCTTGACCGTGGCGAGCACGACCCGTCCCTTGGACGAGCGCCCACCATCGCCGGCGGCCTCGATGTGCGGCTCGAGGTGGGCGACGGCCGTCTTCATCGCCTCGGCCGACTGCAGGACGAACGGCAGCTGCATCTGGCCCGAGGCGAACAGTTCACCGACCGTGGCCATGCCGGCGAGCAAGAAGGAGTTGATGATGCTCAAGGCGGGGTGTGACTCGAGTGCCTCGTCGAGGTCGGCGTGGATGCCGTCCTTGTCACCGTCGACGATGCGGCGCTCGAGCCGCTCCTCGACCGGCAGCGCGGCCATCTCCTCGCCGGTCGCCTTGGCCTCGGACTCGCCCTCGAACAGCGCCATCAGCCGGTGCAGCGGGTCGTAGTCCGCAGCCGCGGTGCCGCCGAGGCCGTCGGTGCCGCGGCGGTCGTGGATCAGGTCGCTGGCGACGGCGACGTGCTCCTCGGGGATGCGGTGCAACGGCAGGATCTTGCCGGGGTGGACGATCGCCGAGTCGAGCCCGCGGTCCATCGCCTCCTTGAGGAACACCGAGTTGAGCACCTGACGTGCCGCTGGGGTCAGGCCGAAGGAGACGTTGGAGACCCCGAGGGTGGTCGAGCAGCCAGGTATGGCGGCCTTGACCCGCTCGATCGCCTCGAGGGTCTCGGCCGCATCTCCGCGCAGATCCTCCTGCCCGGAGCCGAGCGGGAAGGTCAGGCAGTCGAAGATCAGGTCGTGTGCCTCGAGGCCGTACTCATCGATCGCGATCCTCGCGACCCGCTCGCAGACCTCGACCTTCCAGTCGGCGGTGCGTGCCTGGCCCTGCTCATCGATGGCCAGCACGATCACGGCCGCGCCGTAGC
Organism: Nitriliruptoraceae bacterium; assembly: GCA_046545715.1. Lineage (GTDB taxonomy): Bacteria > Actinomycetota > Nitriliruptoria > Nitriliruptorales > Nitriliruptoraceae > SKTG01. The sequence goes on from JBKGZF010000195.1 coordinate 4,811, forward strand.
GCCGGACCTTGCGGGCGTGCACTTTGAAGGCCTCCTCGCCTTCCTTCAGGCTGATCGAATTGACGACCCCTTTGCCCTGGAGACACTTCAGGCCCGCCTCGATGACCGACCACCTGGACGAATCCACCACGACCGGCACGCGGGCGATGTCCGGTTCAACCGCTATGAGCTGAAGAAATTTGACGATGGCGGCCTCCGAATCGAGCATGCCCTCGTCCATGTTCACGTCGATGAGCTGCGCGCCGTTCTCGACCTGGTGCGCGGCGACGGAG
>JBKGZF010000196.1:0-5047 GCA_046545715.1 Nitriliruptoraceae bacterium
GCCGACCGGCGAGAGCAGGCCCTCGGCAGCGTCGCCGACGGCCTCGGGGAACTCCGGCAGGGTCGGTGCCGTGCTGAACGCCGCCATCTGGGGCTGGTAGCCGAGCTCCTGGAAGGAGCGAGTGAGCCCGACGGCGTCCTCGAACTGGGTGCCACCGATGAACAGGTCCGCGTCGGAGTCGGCGATCCTCGCAGCCACCGAGGAGAAGTCGGTCTGGTCCGGCGGGTAGACCTCGTCGGCGACGATCTCGAAGCCTTCCTCCTCGAGCCGGTCACGCAGGCCGTAGGCCGTGCCCTGGGCGAACGGGTCGTCGAGCGAGGCGACCGCGACCGTCTGTGGCTGCTCCTCCTCGGGCAGCTCGAGGATGTACTCGGCGAGGTAGTCGTAGTGGGTGTCTGCGACCGCCGGGGCGGTGTAGAAGAGGTTCTCGAAGCCCTGTTCGAACACCTCCGGGGCCGCGCCGGCAGGTTCGAGGAAGAGCATGTCGAAGTCCTCAGCGACCTCCGCGGCCGGCACCACCAGGCGCGTTGAGAACGGGCCGAAGATGAGGTCGACCTCATCGGAGGTGATCAGGGACTCGTAGTCGCTGACGACCTGGTTCGGGTCGCTGCCGTCATCGCGGTAGATCAACTCGACCTCGCGACCGAGCAGACCACCGTCCTCGTTGACCTTCTCCGCCCAGGTGTCGTAGCCGTTCTGGACGCCCTTGCCGGGCTCGGAGAAGTCACCCGTCAGGGGCAGGGAGACGCCGATGGTGATGGGGTCGTCATCCTCGCCTTCCTCAGCGTCATCGTCATCCTCCGCCTCGTCATCATCGGCCGCAGCCTCGTCATCGGCGGTCTCGTCCTCCCCACCCTCATCGGTGGGATCCTCGGGGGTCTCGCAGGCGGTGGCCAGCAGCCCCAGAGCCGTCACGGCCACCAGCAGGCGCCATGTCGCTCGACGAAGCTTCATCATCGGACTCTCCCCTCTGCCATTCGTCCTGGCAGGTAGTCGTTCCGCCCGTCCCTCCAACAGTCGGCAAGCGCTTTCGAAAGCGCTTGCTCAGCACGCTAGAGTTTCGAACTGTCGTTGACAAGTCCGGGCCGGCAACGGCTCGTCAGCCAGCTCGTCAACCACCTGGAGGGAGGGGATCAGGACGGATGAGCACGACCCCGCCGCCCCGCCTCGCCGACGTCGCCGCTGCCGCCGAGGTGTCCTCGTCCACCGCCTCACGGGTGCTCAGCGGCAGCGATCGGGTCAGTGAGGAGCTCCGCAGGCGGGTGCTCGCGGCTGCTCGGGAGCTGAACTTCGTACCCAACGTCCACGCGCAGGCGCTGGCGAGCGCCGATACGACCACGGTCGGCCTCGTCGTGCACGACGTCAGCGACCCGTACTTCTCCGAGATCGCCCAGGGGGTTCTGCGCGTCGCCGGTGAGAACGGGCGCATGGTGCTGATCAGCACCTCCCACCGCGATCCCGAGCGGGAGCTGAGCCACATCCAGACCCTGCGAGCACACCGCGTCAGCGCGATCGTCCTCGCGGGCAGTGGCTTCCTCGACAGCGGTGACACCGAGCGGGTCGCAGCCGAGCTGGAGGCCTTCGAGGCGACGGGCGGCCGCGTGACCATGATCGGCAGACACCGGCTACCGGTCGACGCCGTCCTGCCCGACAACCGGGGCGGCGCACAGGAGATGGGTCGCTACCTCCTCGAGCTCCGGCACCGTGAGATCGGTGTGATCACCGGACCCGCGACCCTGACGACGGTCGAGGACCGCCTCACGGGCTTCCGCGAGGCGCTCGCCGACAAGGGCGTCGAGCTGCCCGACGCACGGATCGCTGACGGAGACTTCACCCGGGATGGCGGGTTCGAGGCGGCACACGAGCTGTTCGACGCCAACGAGGGGCTCACAGCGGTCTTCGCGCTCAACGACGCCATGGCGATCGGGGCGATGGCCGCCCTGCGCTCCCGGGGCATCGCCGTGCCTGATGAGGTCTCGGTGGCCGGCTTCGACGACATCCCGGCGGTCGTCGACGTAACCCCGCCGCTGACCACGGTGCGCCTGGACATGCAGACCCTCGGCGCGACGGCGATGGGGCTGGCACTGCGCAAGCCAACCGCACGACCGAGGCGCCGTCGCATGCAGCCAACGCTGATCGTCCGCGAGAGCACCCGGCGTCTGTCCTAGCCCCTGGCAGCGGGGCCGGACGGTTACCGCCGCGCTCTTCCGGCGCCTGGACGCCATCCTCGTGTCGGTGCGCCACCGCCGATGCGACACACCGATCCATCCTGCACTGCCCCGCTTGCTGGCCACGGTGTCGACGCCTATGGTCATATCCATGAACGGTGTTCACATAGATGGCCACTGTCCCTGACCCCAACGGCACCGGTGGTCTGACGCAGACACCGGATGGTCTGACGCAGACGACGAGGCGCGCATGGCCAGAGCGACCCGGATGCAGGCCCTGAGGACGATCCTCACCACCGGCGTGGTGCCCCTGTTCCACCACGACGACCCGCAGGTCGCCTCTCGGGCGCTGCGTGCCGTGGCCGAGGGCGGGGGGCAGGTGCTCGAGTTCACCAACCGTGGTGACGGCGCGCACGAGACCTTCGCCCACCTGTGCCGCTACGTGCGGGAGGAGCTGCCCGGCTTCGTGCTGGGCGTCGGCTCGATCCGCGATGCGGCCACGGCCGCCCTCTACCTCAACCTCGGTGCGGACTTCGTCGTCGGACCGGTGCTCGACGAGGAGGTGGCTGCCGTCTGCAACCGCCGGAAGGTCGCCTACCTGCCGGGGTGCGGCACGGCCTCGGAGGTGGCCCGCGCCGAGCAGCTCGGCTGCGAGATCGTCAAGGTGTTCCCCGGCGACGCTGCCGGGGGTCCCGACTTCGTCAAGGCCGTCCTCGGGCCGTCCCCGTGGTCACACCTGATGCCCACCGGTGGCGTCGACATCACCGAGGAGTCGCTGCGTGGGTGGTTCGACGCCGGGGTCGCGGCCGTGGGCATCGGCTCCAAGCTGATCGGTAAGGAACTGCTGGCGGAGGCGGACTGGTCGACCCTGACCGAGCGCGTCCGCGCGGTGCACGAGATCGTGGCGAGGCTCAACCAGCGCGTGAGGGGATCGATCTGATGGACACGTTGGCGAAGAAGGCCGAGGAGTGCCGGTGGGACTGCGTCGCCCTCGGCGAGGTCATGCTGCGGCTCGACCCGGGGTGGGAGAGGGTCCGGACCGCCCGCAGCTTCCGGGCCTGGGAGGGCGGTGGCGAGTACAACGTGGCGCGAGCACTGCGCCGGTGCTTCGGCCTGCGCACGGCGGTGGTGACCGCCCTGGCCGACAACGAGGTCGGGCACCTCGTCGAGGAGCTGATGCTGGCGGGAGGCGTCGACCTCTCGCACGTGCAGTGGGTGCCCTACGACGGCGTCGGCCTGCAGGCGCGGGTAGGGCTCAACTTCACCGAGAAGGGATACGGCGCCCGTCCCGCCCGCAGCTGCTACGACCGCGGCCACACCGCCATCTCGCAGCTAGCACCGGGCGAGGTGGATTGGGAGCGGCTCTTCGGCGAGGAGGGGGTGCGCTGGTTCCACACCGGGGGGATCTATGCGGCGCTGTCCGAGCGGGCTAGGGACGTCCTTCTCGAGGCCATGGCGGCCGCCAAGGCCCACGGCACGATCGTCTCCTACGACCTCAACTACCGCGAGGGCCTGTGGAAGGCCCAGGGCGGTCGCGAGCAGGCGATCGAGACCAACCGCGAGCTCGCTGAGTACGTCGACGTGATGATCGGCAACGAGGAGGACTTCAGCGCCGCGCTCGGCTTCGAGGTGGAGGGCCTGGACCCCGACCTCTCGGCGCTCGATCCCACCAACTTCAAGGCGATGATCCGCGACGTGACCTCGGCGCTGCCCCACCTGAAGGTGGTGGGCACCACGCTGCGCAACGCCAGGACGGCCAACGTCAACGACTGGGGCGCGGTCCTCTACGTGGACGGTGAGTTCTTCGAGGCTCGGCAGCGGGAGGGTCTGGAGATCTACGACCGGGTCGGCGGCGGCGACGGCTTCGCCTCCGGCATGATCTACGCGTTGCTGGAGGGCAGGTCCGGGGCCGAGGCCGTCGAGTACGGCGCCGCCCACGGTGCGCTCGTGATGTCGACGCCGGGTGACACGTCGATGGTGACCCTTCCGGAGGTGGAGGCGGCGATATCCAAGCGGACCGCCCGGGTGGTCCGATGACGACCGGCGTGGTGGGGTCAGGCGGCGGTGCGCAGCTAACGGCCGCTGGCCAGCGTCCTGTCAAGTCGGCGCTGCGCACCCTCGAGATCCTCGAGTTCCTCGCTACCGCGCAGGGGCCGTGCACGCTGGCACAGATCGCCTCCGAGCTCACGATCCCGAAGAGCAGCCTCCATGCCATCCTGAACACGATGGTGGACAAGGGCTGGGTGCAGAGCGACGACACGGGCCACCGGTTCCGCCTCGCAGCTCGGGCACTGCAGGTCGGCGCCGCCTACGTCGAGAACGACGACGTCGCCGCCCTCGTGGGGGAGGCACTGGAAGGGCTCGTGGGCTCGCTCGACGAGACGGTGCACCTTGGCCGTCTCGACAGGACGGACATCGTCTACCTCGCCAAGCGCGAGTCGAGCCAGGCGCTGCGCATGTTCTCGGCTGTGGGCCGGCGCCTGCCCGCGTACTCCACGGCCCTCGGCAAATCCCTCCTCGCCGCGCTCCCGGCGGATCGACTGTCCGATCACCTGCCACCACGGCTCGAGCCCCTGACCAAGCACACGATCACCGATCGACGGGAGCTCGAGGACGAGCTAGCGAGCATCCGCTCCCGCGGCTACGCGCTCGACGACCAGGAGAACAGCGAGGGGATCTGCTGCGTGGCCGTGTCCTTGCCGATCCTGGAACCACCACAGGACGCCATCAGCTGCTCGATCCCGATCGTGCGGTTCGACACGGAGCTGCGCGAGAGGACCCTTGCGCACCTCGAGAAGGCGCGCGAGCAGATCCTGGCCACGGTGCTGCCCGCTCACGGCGGTGATGCCCAGAACCGCTAGGCCTCGCCAGGATCGGAC
>JBKGZF010000197.1:0-5000 GCA_046545715.1 Nitriliruptoraceae bacterium
CCTCGCCCGCTGCCGCGAACCGCTTGCCCAGCGTGGTCACCTGCGCGGGGACGTTGTGGGTGCGTCCGGTGATCACGGTCTCGCGCTGCTCGGTGGCACGTTGCGCGAGCAGGGCGAGCGCCGCGACGCAGCGGCTGCGCACCAGCTCGAGCGAGCGGCGCACCTGTAGCTGCTCGACGTTCTCGGTCAGGTCACGGGAGGTCATGCCCTTGTGGACGTGCTCGTGGCCCGCGAGGGCGGAGAACTCCTCGATCCGCGCCTTGACGTCGTGACGGGTGCGGCGCTCGCGCTGCGCGATCGAGTCGAGGTCGACCTGCTCGATGACCCGCTCGTGATCCTCGATCACCCCCGCAGGGAGCTCGACGCCGAGGTCGGCCTGCGCTTGCATCACCGCCAGCCACAGCCGCCGCTCGGCGACGACCTTGCCCTCCGGCGCCCAGATCGCGGTCATCTGTGCGCTCGCGTAGCGGGCAGCGAGCACGTTGGGCAGCTCGGGCACGGCACGGCTCCTCGGGGCGGGCGACGGCCCGTCAGCACGATCGGCGGGCGCAGGCGAGGCTGGCGAGGCTAGTAAGTCGCACGGGTGAGACACGGCGAGGTGGACACGACCGCGCTGGCTCAGCCCTGTCCGCTAGCTCAGCGCTGTCCGCTAGCTCAGCCCTGTCCGTTGCCGGTCCTGGCTCGGGCGGCGTCGTCGCGGTCGAGCACGGGGTTGTCGAGCACGCCGATGCCGTCGATCTCGATGCGCACCCGCTGCCCGGCGCGGATCGGCCCGACCCCGGCCGGCGTCCCGGTCAGCACGACGTCGCTGGGGAGCAAGGTCACGATCTGCGAGATCTCGCTCAGCAGCTCACCGATGCCGAAGACCAGGTCGCGGGTCGAGCCCTCCTGTCGCAGCTCACCGTCGACCGTGGCGCGCACGACCGCGTCGCCAGGATCGAGGTCGGTGGCGATCGCCGGGCCGAGCGGACAGAACGAATCGAACCCCTTGGCCCGGAACCACTGACCTTCCACGCGCTGCAGATCACGGGCGGTGACGTCGTTCGCGCACGTATAGCCGAGCACCCCTGCCAGCGCCTCGTCGGGGGTGACCCGCTGCAGCAGGGCACCGACCACCACCGCGAGCTCGGCTTCATGGTGGACCTCGCTGGAGCGGTCGCCCGGCAGCAGGATCGGGTCACCGGGGCCGACCACCGCCGAGGAGGGCTTCAAGAACAGCAGTGGCTCAGCAGGCACCTCGCCGCCCATCTCGTCAGCATGGGCCCGGTAGTTCTTGCCCACCCCGATGACCTTGGAGGGGATCACCGGCGCGAGCAGCCGCAGCCCCTCCACGCCAACCCGCTCGCCGGTCGACCGCGGCTCGGCGAAGGGGTGCGGCTCGATCACCGCCACCTCGTCGCCGTCGAGCACGCCGTAGTGGGGGGACTGCTCGTGCAGGAACCGGACGAAACGGGGCATGGAACGGTCCTTGGATGCTTCGACGGTCGGGTTCAGCTGGCTCGGCGGCTCAGTCGCGCCAGTAGGGGCGCAGGATCGCGTGGGTGTAGGCATCGGAGAGGGCGAGCCACGACGCCTCGACGATGTTGGGGTGGACCCCGACGGTGTCCCAGACGTCCGAGCCGTCGGTGGAGCTGACCAGCACCCGGGTGGTCGCCTCCGTGCCCGCCGTGGCCTCGAGGATGCGCACCTTGTAGTCGGAGAGGTGGACACGGTCGAGCTGCGGCCAGGTGCCGTTGACCGCGTTGCGGAACGCATCGTCGAGTGCGTCCACCGGGCCGTTGCCCTCGCCCGCGCCGAGCTTGCGCTCCCCGGCCACCTCGACGGCCAGGATCGCCTCGGCGGGGCCATCCCCCGGCAGCGCGTGCTGCTCTCCGCCGGAGACGTTGACGCGGTAGTGCAGGGAGCGGAACGGCTCCTCGTCGGGCTCGAGCATCCCGGCGACCCGGCGCAGCAGCAGCTCGAACGAGGCGTCGGCGGCCTCGTAGGTCCAACCCCGCGCGTCGCGGTCCTTGACCTCCTCGAGCACCGTGCGCGCCCGGCTGTCGTCGATGGTGAGACCGAACTCCTCGGCCTTGAGCTTGATGTTCGAGCGACCGGCGAGCTCGCTGACCACCAGCCGCTGGTGGTTGCCGACCCGTTCCGGCTCGATGTGGTTGTACATGTCGGGCGCCTTGGCGAGCGCCGAGGCGTGCAGTCCGGCCTTGTGGCTGAACGCGGTGTGGCCCACGTACGGCGCCATCGACGGCGTGGTCTGGTTGCACAGCTCGGCGATCGTGTGGCTGATCTCGGTCAGCCGCTCGAGACGATCGGGTGGCACCAGCGGCACCTGGCGCTTGAGCTGGAGGTCACCGAGGATCGTGAACAGATCCGCGTTGCCACAGCGCTCGCCGAGGCCGTTGGCCGTGCCCTGGACGTGCACGGCACCCGCCTCGATGCCGAGCAGGGAGTTGGCGACCGCACAGCCGCCGTCATCGTGGAAGTGCAGCCCGACGTCGCAGGGCAGCTCGCCGACCAGGCCGTGGACGATCTCGGTGACGTCCCACGGCATCGCGCCGCCGTTGGTGTCGCAGAGCACGATGCACTCGGCGCCGGCCTCCGCGGCCGTGAGCGCGACCTCACGTGCGTAGGCCTGGTCACGTAGGTAGCCGTCGAAGAAGTGCTCGGCGTCGAAGAACACGCGCTTGCCGAGGGAGGTGAGGTAGCGGATGGAGTCGCCGACCATCGCCAGGTTCTCCTCGCGGGCGACCTCCAGCGCCTCGTCGACGTGGTAGCCCCAGGACTTGCCGACGAGGCAGATCACCTCGGTGCGCGCGTCGACGAGCGCGCGCAGCAGCGGGTCGTCCTCCGGCGCGCGGTCGGGGCCGCGCGTCATCCCGAAGGCGACGAGCGTGGCCGTCTCGAGCTTCAGCGCGCCGTCGGCCGCCCGCGCGAAGAAGTCGGTGTCCTTGGGGTTGGCCCCGGGCCAGCCCCCTTCGATGTAGGCCACGCCCAGCTCATCCATCCGGCGTGCGACCTTGAGCTTGTCATCGACCGACAGCGACACGCCCTCGCGCTGGGTGCCGTCACGCAGGGTCGTGTCGTAGAGGTCGAGGCCCGGACGGGCTGCGGGGAGGGGGCCGTCACCTGCGGTGCTGCTCACGCTGCTGCCTCTCGTGTGGTGCCGGGCTCATCCCGGCACGGGACCCGAGCGATGGGCCGGGCGAGGCGCGAGCGTCGGTCGAGGACCGGGCCGCTCCCGCAGCCCGGTCCGCACCGGCTACGGGAGCGATCCGATGATGATGATGGAGCCGCCACGCGCTGACGCAGCGCCTGCGACGACGACCGGGGTCGCGGTCGTCGCCTGTAGCGGGGCGCCGGTCACGGGCGCGCTCCTGGAGATCTCCATGCGTGGGAACCTACCGACCCGCTCGACGGGGTGTCGAACCACCGTCGCACCGGATGCGCGCCTACCGCGATGTGCTGTGCTCATGACGCCCTGACGGGTCGGGCTCAGTCCTCGAGGCGGAAGCCCACCTGGAGGGTGACCTGGATGTGCTGGGGCTCACCGTCCTGGATCCAGCCGCGGATCTCCTTGACCTCGAACCAGTCGAGGTTGCGCATCGTCTCGCCGGCCTTGTGGATCGCGCCACGGATGGCGTCGTCGACACCCTCACGGCTGGAGCCGACGAGCTCGATCTTCTTGTAGACGTTCGACACGGGTTGACCTCCACGGTCTTGATCTCGGGTCTGCTCATGGGACAGGTCATGGGGCTGGTCAGGGGTGTGGCCACGCGCCTGTCTACCGATGGCCAGCGCGACCATGCCACCGACGCTAGTGGCCAGGCGCCTCGCCCATGCCCCGCCCGTCGCCTCTCCCCGCGCCGCGGCACGATCAGAACATCCCGCCGTGGCAGGGCGCGACGTCGCTGGCCAACAGGCGGTCGAGCATCGCTGCCGAGGCTCGCGTCGCGTCCAGTCGTCCTGCCGCGGCCAGCTGCGTGGCCCGATTGCCGCCGAGCGCCACCGCCGCGAGATCGGTGGTGTCGAGTGCCACATCGGGCTGCTGACGGGTGGGCTCGAGGCTCGCGACGCCGTCGACCACCTCCATGCGCCACCGGCCGCCGGCTGCCGGTCGGAAGCGGTCGATCACCTCGAGCACGAGCGAGCCGTCCACCTTGTAGCTGCGAGCCGTCAGCGCAGCGGGCACGTCGACCAGCCGCAGCTGCAGCGGGTCGCCCTGCACGACGCGGGCGCGACCCGGATCGACGAGCTGGGCGAACAGCGGGTCATCGACCGGGCGACGCACCGCGGAGGTCGTCACCGTGAGGTCGGTGTCGACCACGAACCGCCACAATGCAGCGTGCGCGGCCGCATCGAAGGCGACTAGCTCCTCGATCTGGACGCTGCCCGCGGGCCCGTCATCGCCCCAGTCGAGCGACACCCGATAGGTCGCGAAGCCGCGGTCGGCCAACAGCGCGAAGCGCAGCGGCCCGGACCGCTCGCGACGGTGGGACGGATCGTCGAGGATGCGGCCCCGCCACCAGCGCTCGTCGTAGGACAGCGCCCCCGGCCGCATCGCCCGGTAGGCGTCGTAGATCGCCGGGAAGCGGGCGGCTGCGGTGTCGGCGTCGACCAGCTCCACCTCGTCGACCGGCCCATCGAGGTGGAGCGCCGCCGCCTCCCGACGCAGCTGAACCTGCAGCGTCGGCGCGGCCGGACCGAAGCCGAAGCGGCCGTAGATCGGCGATTCGGACGCCCACAGCGCAGCGAATGGCTCGCCCCGTGCTGCCGCATCGTCCAGCAGCTGGGTCATCATGCGGGTCAGCAGCCCACGCCGCCGGTGGTCAGCGCGGACGCTGACCAGCGTGATGCCGGCGCACGGCGCCGACCGCCCACCGGGCAGGGAGATCTCGAAGCTGAACGCGCCCGCCGTCCCGACGACCTGACCGGTGCGGTCGGTGGCGGCGATGAGCCGGTCGAGCTCCGCGACCCGCCGACGACGGGCGACCGACTCCTCGCTG
>JBKGZF010000198.1:0-4999 GCA_046545715.1 Nitriliruptoraceae bacterium
GGGCTGGCGGTGCCGGTCGGCCTGCTGTTGGCCTGGATCATGCTGAGGAGGGCAGGCACATGAGCGAACCGCCCCCACCGCCCGGTGCTCGACGCGGCGAGCCGAGCTCCGGGGGGCCAGCCGTGCCCCCACCGCCCATGCCACCACAGCCCGCACCGTCCGGCGGTGGACCGCACGACCGTGATCCGAGCGCAGACGGGTGGGCACGCAGCCGACAGCGCACGCCCCTGTCGCGTGTGCGGTCCCCGTACGGGCTGTGGATCGCCACGTTCTCGGTGCTGATCTTCATGGCCCCGAACCTGGCGGTGCTCGCTGCCGGCGGCCTGGCCGAGGGTCTGGAGGGCGGCAGGACGGTCAGCTCCCCCGAGCTGGTCTTCTCGCTCGCGGTGACGTTGGTATTCCAGATCGGGATCTTCCTGGCGGCGCTGCTGCCCCTGCTCGCGGCTGGACGTCCGTACACGCGGCTCCTGGGCCCGACTCGCGGCACCGCGGTGATGTGGGCGGTCGGCCTGGGTGTCGGCGTCGCCACCTCGCTGGCGGCGCTGGGTGTCAACGCGTCGCTGGCGCTGCTGCTCGAGGCCGACGAGCCCGTGGAACAGCAGGTCCTGCAGGACGCTCTGGCCGGAGGGGCACCGCTGGTGCTCGCTGCGCTGATCGCCGTGATCGTGGCGCCGGTGACCGAGGAGGCCATCTTCCGTGGGGTGCTCTTCCGGGCGTTGGCCGGCCGGCTGGGGACCGGTGTCGGCATGGTGCTCTCGGCCGCGGTGTTCGCGCTGATCCACCTCGAGATCCTGTTCTCACAGCCGATCGCCCTCAGCGGACTGTTCGTCGTCGGGGTGGCACTCGCGGTCGCCTACCACCTGACCGGCAGCCTGGTGGTGCCGATCGTGGGGCACGCGGTGTTCAACGCCGTGTCGCTGATGCTCGCGTTGCTGATCGACCGACTTGGCCTCGACGAGCTCGAACAGGTCGCGACGCTGGTGGCTCCCACGGTCCGCTCGATACTGGTCGCACTGGGAGGCTGATCCCGCGACCGGGTCGTGGGACCGGCCAGCACCGATCGCGCCGTCCAGCGACGGTTAGGCTGGGCGGTGACGGAGGTGCTGGCCGTGCTCGATCGGGACGTGGGGGTGAGCACGGTCGAGACAGCGCCATCGACCGGTCGAGCGATGTGGGGTGAGCATGCGTGAGGGCAGGAACCTGATCGGCGGCGAGCTGCTGCCCGCCGCCAGCGGTGAGACCATGGAGCTCACGGATCCGGCGACCGGCAAGGTCTTCGCGACCGCGCCGCGATCGGGCGAGGAGGACGTCGATCGGGCCTATCGCGCCGCGTCAGAGGCGTTCCTCCGCTGGCGTGACACGACCCCGAAGGCACGCAGCGAGGCGCTGCTGCGGATCGCGGACAGCATGGAGGCCAACGCCGAGGAGCTGATCCGCATCGAGTGCGAGAACACCGGCAAGCCCTACCGGCTGACGCTCGAGGAGGAGCTCGGCAACGGGGTCGATCAGATCCGGTTCTTCGCCGGGGCGGCGCGCATCCTGGAGGGCCGGGCGGCCACCGAGTACCTCGAGCACCACACCTCGATGATCCGTCGTGAGCCGATCGGGGTCTGCGGGCAGGTCACCCCCTGGAACTACCCGATGCTCATGGCGATCTGGAAGTGGGCGCCGGCGATCGCAGCAGGCAACACCACCGTCATCAAGCCCTCCGACACGACGCCGCTGTCGACGGTGTACATGGCCGAGCTGATGAGCGAGCACCTGCCGCCGGGCGTGATCAACGTGGTCTGCGGTGATCGCGATACCGGTCGCGCCGTGGTCAGCCACGACACCCCGTTGCTGGTGTCGGTGACCGGCTCGGTCCGGGCTGGGATGGAGGTGGCCGAAGCCGTCGCGCGGGATCTGAAGATCACCCACCTCGAGCTCGGTGGCAAGGCGCCGGTGATCGTCTTCGACGACGCCGACGTCGAAGCGACCGCCAGGGGCATCGCCAACGCCGGCTACTTCAACGCCGGACAGGACTGCACGGCTGCCACGCGCGTGTTGGCCGGTCCCCGCATCCATGACGATCTCGTCGCTGCGCTCGCCGAGGAGGCGCAGCGCAAGACCACCGGTGAGCCGTTCACCGACGGCGCTGAGCCCGACTACGGTCCGCTGAACAACGTCGCGCAGCACGAGCGCGTACGCGGCTTCCTGGAACGGCTCCCCGATCACGCCGAGGTGGTGACCGGTGGTCACCCGCTCGCGCGTGACGGCTTCTTCTTCGAGCCCACGGTCGTCGCCGGGCTCGACCAGAGGGACGAGATGGTCCAGACCGAGATCTTCGGCCCCGTCCTCGGCGTTCAGCGCTTCGACGACGAGCAGCAGGCGCTGGCGTGGGCCAACGGCGTGGAGTACGGCCTCGCCTCGAGCGTCTGGACCCGCGACCATGGGCGGGCGATGCGCGTCGCCCGGGGACTGGACTTCGGGGCGGTGTGGATCAACACCCACATCCCGATCATCGCGGAGATGCCCCACGGCGGCTTCAAGCACTCCGGGCACGGCAAGGATCTGTCGATGTACGGCCTCGAGGACTACACGCGGATCAAGCACGTGATGAGCGACATCAGCGTCTGAGCGGGCGAGGCCGTTGAGCGGATGGGAGGCTGACATGGGAGTGACGATCGGTCTGCCTGCGGAGTGCAAGGAGGGCGAACGTCGCGTCGCGCTGACCCCCTCCGCGGTCCACGCCCAGATCGAGCGTGGTCACGCCGTACGGGTCGAGGTGGGCGCCGGTGCCGGTGCGGGCTTCAGCGACGCCGACTACGTCACGGCCGGTGCCGAGCTGGCCGAGGACCCGAGCGAGGTATGGGCGGCTGACGTCGTGGTCAAGGTCAAGGAGCCGCAGCCGCAGGAGTACGGCCACTTCCGCTCGGATCTGGTGCTCTTCGCCTACCTGCACCTCGCTGCCGAGCCCCAGTTGACCGATGCCCTGCTCAGCTCCGGCATCCACGCCTACGCCTTCGAGACGCTCACCGACGAGCACGGGCTACCGCTGCTCGCCCCCATGTCGGAGATCGCCGGCCGCGCCGCCGCGATCGTCGGGGCGTCGCAGCTGTCGGCCGCTCATGGTGGATCGGGCACGCTGATGGGCGGAGCCGCGGGCGTACCGCCGGCCAAGGCGGTGGTGATCGGTCTTGGCGTCGCCGGGACCATGGCCGCGGTGGGCCTGCGAGGTCTCGATGCCCACGTCACCGGCGTCGACGTCGATCTGCAGCGGCTCTACGAGCACCATCTGGCCGGGACGGTCGATGCGACGCAGATCAGCGAGACCGCGCTGATCGGAGGGCACGTGCGCGAGGCCGACCTGGTGATCGGCGCTGCGCTCGTGCCGGGTGCCCGCGCTCCCACGGTGGTCACCGCCGAGCAGGTGGGCTCGATGCGCCCCGGCTCGGTGATCGTCGACCTCGCGATCGATCAGGGCGGCTGTATCGCCACCGCGCGTCCCACCTCGCTGTCCGAGCCGACCTACCTCGAGCGGGGCGTCATCCACTACTGCGTGACCAACGTGCCCGGCCAGTTCCCACGCACCGCCTCGGCCGCGCTCTCGGCCGCGGTCGCGCCGCGCCTGCTGCGCCTCGCAGACGACGTTGCGGCCGGCCGTGCCGGCACCGACGAGGAGTCCGCCTCGTTGGCCGGCGCCCGCAACGTCGACGACGGCTACATCGTGCACCCGGCGGTGGCCGCCGCCTTCCCCGGCCGCCCTCAGGCGACGCCCGGTGAGCAGCCGTGATCACGCGCGGCCAGCCCATCGGCCCCGTGACCGACAGGAGTGATCGATGACGGTCCACGAGCAGCTCCTGGCCCGCCATCGCGCGGTCCTGCCGGACTGGGTGGGGCTCTACTACGACCAGCCGATCGCGATCGAGCGAGGCGAGGGGCGCCGCGTCGTCGATGCCGAGGGTCGCTGGTACCTCGACCTGTTCGGGGGGATCCTCACCACCATGACCGCGCACGGTCTGCCCGAGGTGGTCGCCGCGGTGCAGGAGCAGGCGGCACGGGTCCTGCACACCTCGACGCTGTACCTGATCGAGAACCAGATCGAGCTCGCCGAGCGGATCGCCGAGCTCGCGCCGATCGATGACGCCAAGGTGTTCTTCACCACCTCTGGCAGCGAGGCCAACGAGCTCGCACTGCTCCTGGCGACCACCGTGCGGCGTTCGCACCAGATCCTGGCGCTGCGCAACAGCTATCACGGCCGGTCCTTCGCGACCATGGGGATCACCGGCAACCGGGGCTGGTCCGCCTCCGCGCTCTCGCCGGTGGACGTCAAGTACGTGCACGGTGGCTACCGCTACCGCTCGCCGTTCCGTCACCTCGATGACGCGGCCTACATCGAGGCGTGCGTCGAGGACCTGCGCGACGTGATCGCCACCCAGACCTCGGGGGACGTCGCCGCCTTCGTCGCCGAGCCGATCCAGGGCGTCGGTGGCTTCGCGACGCCGCCCGACGGGCTGTTCGCGGCGTTCAAGGAGGTGCTCGACGAGCACGGCATCCTCTACGTCACCGACGAGGTACAGACCGGGTGGGGCCGCACCGGCGATCACTACTGGGGCATCGAGGCCCACGGCGTGACCCCCGACGTGCTGACCTTCGCCAAGGGGATCGGCAACGGTCTCTCCCTCGCTGGCGTCGTGGCGCCGGCCGAGCTGATGGATGCGGTCACCGCCAACTCGATCTCGACCTTCGGCGGGAACCCGTTGGCGTGTGCCGGTGCCCTGGCCAACCTCGACCACGCCCTCGAGCACGACCTGCAGGGCAACGCGCGCAAGGTCGGCGGCTACCTCAAGAGCCAGCTGGTCACGCGGACCGCGCAGCTGCCGGCGGTCGCGGAGGTGCGGGGCAAGGGCCTGATGATCGGCATCGAGCTGGTGCGACCGGGCACGCGCGAGCCCGACGCGGCCGCTGCGGCCCGGGCGCTCGAGGTCACCCGGGAGCACGGGGTGCTGGTGGGCAAGGG
>JBKGZF010000199.1:0-4997 GCA_046545715.1 Nitriliruptoraceae bacterium
AGCCTCCACCGCCGGGGGAGAGGCGGCGGATCGCGATGCCACCTCGTCGTCGCAGTCCGACCCGCCCCCTGCCGCGGACGGCTTCTCACCCCCACGGTGAGCCGGGCTTCGGCTGTGGCCGGCGTGGGGGCGAGGTGACGCCAGCCGACCACCGACGGCCGTCTGCCGCCACCTCGCCGCCTGCCCCGTCGCGAGGTCACGCCAGCCGACCACCCACGGCCGTCTGATGCGACCTCGGCGCACAGCTCCTGGGTGCTCCGCGACCGGGGACAGGGGTGCCGGCCGTCGGCCCCTCTCGTCAGCACGGCGGTGGTGCTGGCCCGCTTTCCCGTGGTCAATCCCGGTCGCAGCCCAGGGCTGCAGTGATCGCTGCGCACACCTCATCGAGCGGATCGCTGTCCAACAAGCCGAGCCGCTGGGTAAGGCTGCGCTGCGACACGGTGTGCAGGCCGTCGCAGTTGACCACGGACGGCTGGTCGATCCCCGTGTCGGTGTCGATCGGGACCTCGACGGCGAGGCCGCGTGCCTGGGTGGTGACCTCGGCCACGGTCACGTTCGCGCGGACATCGAGCACCTCGTCCCGCGTGATGACCAGGACCGGGCGTGGCTTGTGGCCGACGTCGGCGAGCCAGACTTCGCCGCGCCTCACCGCGCACCCCAGGCTTCGGCACTGTCCCAGTCGGTGTCTTCGAGCTCCGGGTGGGCGAGGTAGGCCGTGCGATCACGCTCTGCACGGCGGCGGCGGATGGCCTGACGTAGGCCTTGCCGGGCTGCCTCCGAGATGTTGATGTCGAGCTCACGTGCTTCGGCCGCGAGCTCATCATCGAGGACCACCGAGGTTCGCATACCAGAATGGTAGCAGATATGTGCATATCGATCTGGTGCATCACTTCGTGAGCTGCGGTGCGACGATCGTGTCGGCGCCCCTCGGAGGGCGCGTGGGATGGTTCTCCTGCGAACGACGGCCCTGGCTCGGCTAGCCGGAGGCTTGGCGCCGGCCCGTACGGGCAGGCTGCGACGTCCCGTGCGATCGCCACCGGCTGTACGAGCGCGGTAGAGCTGTCCCTGGTCGCGGTGTGACACAAGGGGACCGTTGGCAGCAGCCTGGCGTTACATCGTGGCCAGCCTGGGGGCGAGGTGACGCGGGAGAGCTGTCGGTGGTCTGCTGGCGCTACATCGTGGCCGGCGTGGCGGTCAGGTCGCGGCGGTGAGCCGCCCGCTGCCGGCCTACCGGCGATGGGCCGCCTGGCGAGCCGTAGAGGAAGCGATCTAACCTCAGATAGATAAGTCGATATATCGGTCAGTCGACCCTAGCCAGCGTGTCGTGTGCCGAGCGAGCCAGCGTGGCGCGCGCTGAGCGAGCCAGCGTGTCGTGTGCTGAGCGAGCCAGCGTGTCGCGCACGCAGCGAGAGGATGGTCGGCAGCCGCGTCCGACGGCCCGTCGCGATCGCGTCGCACCGCGGTCGGCTAGCGGGGTGGTGGGGGCTAGTCTGGTGGGTCGCACGTGCCCCCTGTCGCCGCACCCTCCTGCGAGACCATGTCCTACCAGGTGAAGCTCGAGGTGTTCGAGGGGCCGTTCGACCTGCTCCTCCAGCTCATCTCGCGCCGACAGGTGGAGATCACCGAGGTCGATCTCGCCGAGATCACCGCGGACTTCCTCGCCCACCTGCACCAGGGTGGGCTCGAGGAGCTCGACCTCGACACCGCGACGCGCTTCCTGGTGGTCGCCGCCACCTTGATCGAGCTCAAGGCCGCGCGGCTGCTGCCCCAGGAGGACCGCGAGGAGTTCGAGGACCTGCTCGGCGACGCCCGCGACGTGCTCTACGCCCGGCTGCTGGAGTACCGCGCGTTCCGCGACGTCGCGCGGATCCTCGAGCACCGGCTACGGCGGGGGGAGGCCTACGTCGCCCGTGACGTGCCGCCCGAGGGCTGGGTCCAGCGGCTGGTCCCCGACACGCCGTTGCCGATCGACGCCGACGGGCTCGCGGCGTTGGCGGCTGCGGCGACCCGTCCGCGGCCGGAGCCGGCCGTCGACCTCTCCCACATCCGGCGTAGCTACCTGACGATCCGTGAGGCCGCCCTGCAGGTGCTCGCGGCGCTGCCCGAGGACGGGCGGGCGAACTCCTTCGGCGACCTCGCCGCCGATCGGACGCGGGGTGATCGGGTCGTGTTGTTCCTGGCACTGCTCGAGCTGTACAAGCTCGGCCACCTCGATCTCGAGCAGCCGGATCACCGTGGGCCGTTGAGCGTCGCGCGGCGCACGCTCGAGGCCGACCTGGCTTCGCTGGTGGATGCGGTCGAGGAGGTGGACGAAGTCGACGTGGCCGGGTCCGGCGACGCCGACGGTGAGGCGCCCGACGGCGCCGGTGGGGCCAACGACGCTGCGTCCGGCGATGGCGGTGCTGACGGCGACACGTCGGCCACGTCCGGCCAGGCCGCTGCCGACGGTGTCACCGCAGGCCAGGCGTCGGTCACGGTGGGGGACCGGGCGTGAGCGACCAGGACCACAGCGTGGAGCCGGACCTGCCAGCTGGCGACGAGGCGACGGCGGCCACTGAGCCGCCCTCCACGGCCCGCGACGAGGCGGGTCCGACGCCCGAGCCACCCCTGCGGGCCGGGCTGGAGGCCCTGCTGTTCCTCGCCGAGGAGCCGCTCGACGTGGCGGCGCTGGCCGAGGCGTTGCACGCCGAGGTCGACGAGGTCGAGCGCGCCTGCGAGCAGCTCGCAGAGGACTACGAGCGTGAGGGCCGTGGCATCGCGGTGCGCGCGTCAGCTGGTGGCTGGCGGATGTACACCGCCCCGGTCGCGGCGCCGGTCGTCGAGCGCTGGGCGCTGACCGGGCGCAGCGGACGGCTGACCCAGGCGGCGCTCGAGACCCTGGCGGTGATCGCCTACAAGCAGCCGATCAGCCGTCAGGAGATCAGCGACATCCGCGGGGTCAACGCCGACGGCGCCGTGCGCAGCCTGGTCGCCAGGGGGCTGGTCGCCGAGGTGGGACGTGACCCCGGACCGGGCCAGGCGTTCCACTACGGCACCACCACGGCCTTCCTCGAGCGGATCGGTCTCGACTCGCTGGACGAGCTGCCCCCGCTGACCGAGTTCCTGCCCGAGGCACCGGCCCCCGACGAGCCGGAGCTCGGCTCGCTCAAGGAGGTGCGCCGACGGCTGGCCTCGGGCGAGGACCTGCCCAGCCGCCGGCTGGGTGGGCGCACCGACGCGGAGGTGAACACCGGCAGCGGGCAGCCGGCCGAGCCTGACGACGAGGACCTGCTGCCACCGCCGGTGGGCACCCCGGGGCGCCGCGAGGGCGACGAGCAGGGGTTCGACGACCTCACCGACCGTCTGGACGCCGCGGCCCGCAGCGCGGTCGGCCAGCTGCGCGCGGCCATGGCCGCGACCACCGCCGACGAGGGCGACGAGGGGTCGGACACGGCGGGCGAGGAGGCCGCGACCACCGCCGACGAGGGCGACGAGGGGTCGGACACGGCGGGCGAGGAGGCCGCGCCCGGCGAGGAGGCCACGCCCGGCGAGGAGGCCACCGTCGGCGACGACGTCGAGGTCGACGACCCAGCCGAGGACGGGCGCCACGGTGGCTGAGCAGCGGGTGCAGAAGGCGCTGGCCGCTGCGGGCGTCGCCTCGCGGCGCGCCAGCGAGGAGCTGATCGCCCAGGGCCGGGTCACGGTCAACGGGCGCGTGGTCGAGCTCGGCGCGCGCTGCGATCCGGCGAGCGACGTCGTCGAGGTCGACGGCGAGCGGGTCAGCGTCGACCCTGAGCTCGTCTACCTGCTGCTCAACAAGCCGCGGGGCGTGGTGACCACCACCGACGACCCGCAGGGGCGTCCCACCGTGACCGACCTGGTCGAGCTGCCCCAGCGCCTCTATCCGGTCGGGCGGCTCGACCAGGACACCGAGGGGTTGCTGCTGCTGACCAACGACGGTGAGCTCACCAACCGCCTGACCCACCCCTCCTACGAGGTGGAGCGGGTCTACGTGGCGCTGGTGCCGGGCCCGGTGCGTAAGAAGGCGCTTGCCCAGCTGCGTGAGGGCGTCGAGCTCGAGGACGGCCTCGCCCGTGCCAAGCGGGTGCGCGTGCTCGAGACCCAGCGCAGCAAGGCGCTGCTCGAGGTGGTGATGACCGAGGGCCGCAAGCGCGAGGTCCGGCGCATGCTCGGCGCGCTCGGGCTCACCGTCGAGCGGCTCGCACGGGTGAGCTTCGGCGGCGTCGAGCTCGGTGATCTGCGGCAGGGCAACTGGCGCTTCCTCACCCACCAGGAGATCTCGCGGCTGCACGCCGCGGCCGGAGGTAAGCGATGAGCGTGACGCAGCAGCGGGTCCGGGCACTGCGCGGCGCGACGACCCTCGACCACGACGAGCGTGGGCACCTGATCGCGCGCACCCAGGAGCTGATCACCGCCCTGTTCGAGCGCAACGGGCTCGCCGAGGACGACCTGATCTCGATCGTGTTCACCGCGACCGACGACATCAGCACCGCCTTCCCCGCCGAGGCCGCGCGCGAGGCCGGCATCACCCACGTGCCGCTGCTGTGCGCGCGCGAGCTCGACATCGACGGCAGCATCCCGCGCTGCATCCGCATCCTGGTGCACGCCTACACCGACCGGTCGGTGGCCGACCTGCGTCACGTCTACCTCCATGCCGCCCGACAGCTGCGCACGGACCTACCGGAATGACCAGGCGAACCCGCATCGGCACGCACACGCGATCCTGTGGCATCGCCGCAGGTCGCGGTAGGGGGACGACGTGAGCGCGCCGTTGGAGCGGATCGCGGTGATCGGGGCCGGCCTGGTCGGCAGCTCGATCGCGCTGGCGGCCCGCGCGGCCGGGGCGGGCCCGGTGCGCATCACCGACCGTGACCCGATGGTGCGCACGCGCGCAGCCGTGCTCGAGGTCGCCGACCAGGTGTGCGAGGACCTGGCCAGCACCGTCGGCGACGCCGAGGTGGTGATCGCCGCCGTGCCCACCGAGGCCGTCGCTGAGG
>JBKGZF010000200.1:0-4947 GCA_046545715.1 Nitriliruptoraceae bacterium
GGTCGCAGCAGCTGGCCTACGAAGGGGTCCGGCTGCGCCGGGTGCCGGTGATGCCCTCGGGCACCGCACGGCTGTCCAACCGCAACAACGACGTCTACGGCATCCGCCGGGACATCGAGATCGAGCCGGAGCGCAAGGCCGACCACGACCGGTGGGACTTCCACGTGCGGGTCAAGGCCGACGCGCACTACGAGGACGAGAACGCTGCGGTGACCGCGGTCGGGTTCTCCGGCTGACGAGCGCCACACCCGTGATCGGGGCCGCCCGTCTGGGCGGCCCCGACGCATGACCAGGGCCACGGCCCGGGAGGTAGACCATGCCACGCAAGCAGGCCAAGAGCGCCACCCAGACCTACCCGGTGACCTTCAAGGTCACCAACACCGGCAAGCGTCCCCGCACCCGCATCGGCAAGCGGTTCCCCGGCCGGCGCGGCAACGAGGACCCCGAGCCGGTCGAGGTCACCGTCCGCAACCGCAGCGAGTACCTCAAGCTCAAGGGCTGCAAGGACCTGCAGCTCGCCAAGGCCCCCGCCAAGAGCGGCGGCGCCAAGGCTGCGGGCAGCGAGGACAGCTGATGCCGACCGTCACGGTCTACAACCGCGGCGGGAACAACGTCGAGGCGGCGGGGCGGGTCTGGCCCCCCCGCCGTCCGACCACCGCCGACCTCACCGACGACCAGCTCGCCACGATCCGAGCGCACCGGCGCCTCGAGATCCGCGACGACCAGGAGCGCCCGCTGAGCAAGCGCAAGGTCGCCGAACTCCGCGAGCTGTGCGAGCAGCGCGGCCTGGACGCCACCGGCACCAAGGCGGAGCTCGTCGCCCGCCTCACCGACGGCGACAGCGACGGTGACGGCTGATGGCCGACGTGTACGTCACCGCCGAGGAGCTGCGCGAGTGGCGTCGCGTCACCCCTGAGGAGTTCCACCTCGAAGACGAGGAGGGCGGCGACTCCGCTGAGGAGCAGCTCGACGAGCTGCTGACCCGCTGGTCGGAGCACGTCAAGACGCTGATCGACGAGCACTACCGGCCGGCCCGCGACTTCCTCGACGAGGCCGACGGCGACCTCGAGCAGGTGCCCGGCTCGGTCCGGTCGGTGGCGCTCCGCGCCCTGTCCAACTACGTGACCATGGCGCAGAACGCCCGCGAGTCCTCGTTCGTGCGGCTCGACGAGTTCCGCGTCCGCGTCGACATGCACGACGCGATCCTCACCCGCGGGATGCGCCGCGAGCTGCCCGCCCCCAAGGGCCGCCGGATCCTCGGCGGGTTCGTCTCCCGCGACGGCGACGACGGCGACGACGATGAGTAGCAGCCTGGAGCTCGACGCCGAGGTCCGCCACGACCTCGAGGAGCTCGTCGACCGTGGCGTCGCCGCGATCGTCGCCGCCCTCGAGACGGCCGCGCACGAGCTGCGCGAGACCCACATCCCCGCCGAGGCCCCCCGAGGAGCGACCGGCCACCTCGCCTCCGACTGGCACGAACGCGAACACGACCCGCTCACCCGTGTCGTGTTCCCCGGCCCCGAGGCCTGGTACGCCCACATCGTCGCCTACGGCCGTGCCGCGGTCCGCCCCGTCGGCAGCAAGGCGCTGACCATCGGCGAGGAGTACCGGGCCTGGGCCGGCCCCGCCACACCCGACCCGTTCCACGAGCGGGCCATCGCCGCGACCGAGCAGGGCGCCGACCGGATGCTCGACGACGCCCTCGCCGCCCAGGGGATCTGATGTCGCCGACCGAGCTCCGTCTCGACCAGGCGCTAAGCCAGATCCTCGACCACGTCGGTGACCTGCTCGACACCGCCCGGAACGACGGGCTGCTCACCGACCTGCGCGCGATCGTCCGCGGCGAACGCTCCCGGGTCCGCCCCGACCCCCCCTACCTGTGGGTGATGGTCGGTGCGGCCACCTGCACCGACGCCCGCGCCCTGCACGAGTCGTGGCAGGTCGCCCTCATGCTCAACGCGTTCGTCCACTCCGAGGATCCCGAAGAGGGCTGGATGGACGCGATGTTCAAGGCCGCCCGAGCCCGGTCCGTGGTCCTTCGCGACCGGACCTTCGGCAGCGACCTGCCGTTCGTCGAAGACGCCCAGTCGGCCGAGCTCGGCCCGCTCGGCCAGTTCACCGCCGGACGCCGCTTCGGCGCCTATGCCCGCATCAACGTCAGGTTCGCGCTCGTCGAGCCGTCAGGAGAGCCCTCATGAGCAAGGTACTGCGGTACGCGAAGTTCGCCGAGGAGACCGAGTTCAACGTCGACCCGGCACCCGACCCCGAGATCACCGTCGACATCGCATCGTCCACCATCGACGTGCCGACGGACACCCAGGCGATCTGGGAGGGCGGCATCGGCCGCGGGCCCCGCCAGCACCGGCCCGCCTACTACACCACCTCGGGCAACGTCGTCGTCCCCGTCGACGTGCACACCGTCGGCTGGTTCCTCAAGTGGGCGCTGGGCGGCTACGTCTTCACCGAGGACACCCCCGACGCCGGCGTGAACCTGCACGAGTTCTACGGCGGCACCGACCTCGAGCTGCCGCCGTTCACGACCTGGCTCGGCAAGGACGTCTGGGAGCAGATCGTGCGTGGCTGCATGGTCTCCCAGCTGCAGCTGCAGGTCTCCGACGGCTACGCGCAGATCACCCTCAACCTGCTCGGCGGCAAGGACTCCAAGGGCAGCCTCGACGATGACGTGCTCGGCCAGCTGCCGGACGCGCCCCCGATCACCTTCCCGCAGATGAAGTTCTTCGTCGGCGGGACCGGCGAGTCCGACGAGGAGTCGTCGAAGATCACCGATCTCACGCTGACGGTGAACAACAACGGCGACGCCGCCGCGGCCCGCGGGCTCGGCTCGCGCTACCCGCAGCGTCGCATCCCCGCCGGCCAGCGCGACACCACCGTGGCGTTCACCTCCTACTACGACTCCACCGACCACATCGAGCGGGTCTGGGGCAACACCTCGGGTCCGTCCGACGACGGCTCGACCGAGCTCGAGCTGCACATCGAGGCCGACGACGGCGACGACGGCAAGCTGACCATCGAGCTGCCACGCACGATCTTCACCGGCGTGCAGGCGCAGCCGTCCGGCCGCAGCCGCATCAACATGCAGGTCGACGCGACCGCGATGCTCGACGACGTCTCCCTCGAGGACGACAGCGACGTCGATACCGAGATCTACGTCCGGCTCGAGAACGACCGTGACGAGCTCGAGGCGGTGGCGGCCTGATGGTGACCAAGGCCCAGCTGCTGTCCGGCACCCGCTACCACGAGTGGTTCTACGTCCCGGAGTTCGAGACCGACGGCTGCGGTGGCGGTGCCGGCTGCGACGGGATGGTCAAGGTCCGACCGCTATCGGACGGCGAGCAGGGCGAGATCGACACCTTCGGTCTCGAGGGGCAGACCGTGCGCCGCATCAATGGCGAGACCAGCGAGCGCGAGATCGACCTGGCCGAGTCGGCCCGCGGCCAGATGGCCGCACGGCGCCAGCTGGTCGCCTACGGGCTGTCGGTCGACGAGGAGTGGACGGCCGAGGAGGTCGCCCGGCTGCATCCGGCCGGGGTGCGGCGGATCGCCGCGAAGGTCCGCAAGCTCACCGACGGTGAGGACACCGCCAGCGGGAAGGAGGCCGGGGACCCCAGCCCCGAGGAGTTTCGCGACGACCGCGGAGGGGCTGACGACCGCGGTCCTGCACCTGACGGGGACACCGCTGGCACCGACCCAAGCTGAGCTCACGCCGGCCCAGCGGGCGTTCCTGGTGTCCGCGCTGCCGCAGGCGCTGGCCGTGGTCAACGGCCGCCAGCTGCCGGCATCCGAGGAGGCCGCCCCGGCGGCTGGAGGCATCGACCCGCGGCTGCGTGCCGAGGTCGAACGACGACGAGGCAGGTGACGCATGGCATCGGTGATGGAGATCATCGTCCGCGCGCGCGACCAGGCCTCGAACGTCATCCAAGGCGTCGGCGACCGCGCGGAGCAGGCCGCCGAGCAGGCCGAGGTCTCCTGGGACAAGGTCGCTGCCACGACCGGCGTGGCGGGCGCTGCCCTCGAGGGGTTGGCGCGCCGCGGCCAGGCGTCTCAGGAGTCGCTCGGCCGCATGTCCGCGTCGCTGGGCGAGTCGGAGGAGGAGCTGCGCGACGCCGCGGTCGGGGTGGAGGCCGACTTCGGCGAGGTCGTCGCGATGATGGAGACCGGCCGCCGGCAGGGCATCGAGTCGTCTGCGCAGCTGGCGGAGTACGCCGGGTTCTGGGACCGCGTGGGCGACGCCGCCGGCGAGTCCAACGTCCAGCTGGCGGACTCGGCGGTCGCGCTGCGTGCGGTCGGGGTGGAGGCCGGCCGCGAGGAGGACGCGCTCGACGCGCTGGGGTTCATCACCGAGGAGACCTCGGGGTCGGTCGGCGAGTTCCTGCGGTTCCTGGAGCGGACCGGCCCGGAGCTCAACGACATCGGCGCCGACATCGACGACGCCGCGGCGCTGCTCGGGATCATGGAGACCGAGTTCGGGATGAGCGGCAGGACGGCCCGGCAGGAGTTCCGCACGGCCATCAACGAGTCCGACGGCACCCTTGCCGGGATGCTCGACACGCTGGGCGTGTCGGAGGAGCAGTTCCGCACCTACCGGGACCGGGTGTCGGAGTCGTCGGACGTGATCGGCCGCAACGCCGAGATCACCGCCGAGTCCGAGACGGCCCTGTTCAAGCTGCAGGAGCGGATCGGCAACTTCCTCGGCCAGCACGGCGAGCTGATCGAGGGCCTGTCTGCGCTCTCCCCGGTGCTGATGGGCGGAAGCGGCGCCGTCTTCGGGTTCAACCAGCTGCGTGAGGCCACCTCTGGGCTCGGCGGCCGGCTCAGCCGCATCGGCCAGGCCGCGACCGGCGCATCCAGCGGCCTGCGGTCCATCGGCCGTGCCGGAGCCGCGGCGGCGGTGCTGTATGCGGCCGGCGAGGGGGCAGACTTCCTCAC
>JBKGZF010000201.1:0-4933 GCA_046545715.1 Nitriliruptoraceae bacterium
TGGCCACCGGACTGGCCACCGGACTGGCCGCCACCGCGGCCCCGTCCACGCCCTCGCCGGCCGCGCCGGCGGCGACGCCGGGACGACGAGCCAGAGCCACCCTCATCGCTGCCTCCGCCGCCGGTCGTCGTGCCGGCCGCGGAGGTGGGCGAGGTGCGCTCAGCCTCGGATCGTGATCCCTCGGTGGGCTGCTCCTCCTGCTCGTTGTGGTCGTTTCGCTGGTCGTGTTGCTGGGTGTGGTCGGTCACGTGAAGGCTCGCTTCTGTCAGGCGGCCTCCGCGTCGACGTCGGGGACCAGGGGCTCGACCTCACCGCTGAGGGCTTCTGCGATCCCGTCGGTGACGGGTGCGCCCTGTGCCAGGCGTGTCACCAGGGACGGCGTCGCGACGTCGTCCCGCGACAACGCGGCATGGAGGTCGGTCGGTCTCACGGTCGGTCCGTCGTTGCGGAGCACCGCTCGGAGGACGGTCTCGGCGCTCGGACCCGTCGGTCCGTGGCGCGGCGCGGCCGCGAGCGCGAGCAGGGCCGGCCGCACGTCGATCGTCCGGTCGCCATCGGGGCGATGCCGGACCACCTCGGCGTGGTCGGCGGCCATCAACTCGTCGCTGCGTTGCCGCAGGAGCTCGGTCAGCTCGGCCGTGGTTGCTGGGTCGTGCGTCGGCCAGCAGAGCTCCCACAGGGTCGCCTGCAGCATCTTCGCCAGCTTCGGCGCGCCATCAGGGACCCGGAGGTAGGTCGTTACGTCCATGCCGTCGGGCAGGGTCGCCGAGAGCGCGCCGAAGGCCCCGAGCGGTTCGATCGGGGCCGCGAAGGTCAGTTCGGCGTACTCACCGGTCGAAGCGATGCCCACCGGCAGGGCGTCGGGGAAGGACACCTTCGCGTGGGGGGTGAACCCCTCGGAGTAGGCGATGGGTAGGTCGGCACGTCGAAGCGCCCGCTCCCACACCGACGTGAGGTCACGCGCCGACACGAAACGTGTCCGCGCGACCTTCGTCCAGCGGATGCGGTAGCGCTCTAGCACCGGCCACCTCCTTCCCGGGTGCGTCGTTCACAGGTCCGCACGGTCGTGCGTGGCCTGGTCGTGCTGGGTTGGGTCGTGCTGATCGGATGGTCATCCTGCCCCGGACGGGGCACGTCTCACGGCTCAGAGCTGGCGTAGCGCTCCGGCGCGGTCGGCAGCCGATCGGTGCCGCCGAGGTCGCTTGGCACCACCGGCAGGGAGAACCCCCCGGTGTAGCCGGTGTCATGCTCGATCGACAGCCCCGGGCAGACCCCGCAGTCGTAGCACGGCGACCAGCGACAGTCGTCCAGCTGCTGGTCGGCCTGGGCGTCCTGCCAGTCCTCCCACAGCCAGCTCTTCTCCAGGCCGCTGTCGAGGTGGTCCCAGGGCAGGGCCTCGTCCTCGCCGCGCTCGCGGTAGGAGAACCAGTCGAGGTCGACACCGGTGTCGGCGAGCGCACGTCGCCAGATCTCCAGCGTCGGGATCTCGTGCCAGCCGTCGAAGCGGGCCCCGAGCTGCCATGCGCGCTCGACCGCGGCCGCCACGCGCCGGTCACCACGCGCGAGCAGGCCCTCGATCACCCCTTCCTCGGGGTCGTTGGTGCGCAGCTTGATGCCGCGATGGTCCTTGATGCGGTGGCGGATCAGGCTGAGCTTGCGCTGGATCTCCTCGGGCGGGTCCTGGGCCGCCCACTGGAACGGGGTGTGGGGCTTGGGCACGAAGCCGCCGACCGAGATCGTGACCTTGTTGGCCTTGCCGTACCGCTGCGCGACCGCGTAGGTCTTGATCCCGAGGTCAGCGATCGCGGCCACGTCCTCATCGGTCTCGGTGGGCAGACCCACCATGAAGTACAGCTTGATCTGACGCCACCCCTCGGAGAAGGCGGTCTCGGCCGTACGCAGCAGGTCATCCTCGGAGACCATCTTGTTGATCACCGCGCGCATCCGTTCGCTGCCGGCCTCGGGCGCGAAGGTCAGCCCGGTCCGCCGCCCGTTGCGAGCGAGCTCGTTGGAGAGGGTGACGTTGAACGCGTCGACGCGCGTCGAGGGCAGCGACAGCGAGGTGGTGGTCCCCTCGTAGGTGTCGGCGAGATCCCGTGCGACCGGGCCGATCGCCGAGTGGTCGGCCGATGAGAGGCTCAGCAGGCCGACCTCGTTGAAACCGGTGTCCTCGACCCCGTCCTCGACCAGTCGCTCGATCGTCTCCGGGCGCCGCTCACGCACCGGTCGGGTGATCATGCCCGCCTGACAGAACCGGCAGCCGCGGGTGCACCCGCGGAAGATCTCGACGCTGAAGCGCTCGTGCACGGTCTCGGTCATGGGCACGATCTGCTTGCGCGGATACGGCCACTGCTCGAGGTCCTGGACCGTGCGCTTGGGCACCATCGGCGGCACGCCGGGCTCGACGGAGACCGTGCGGCGCAGGCGCCCGTCGTCGTGGTAGCGCGGGGCGTAGAAGCTCGGGACGTAGACGCCGTCGACGTCCGCGAGCCGCCGCAGCAGCTGGTGGCGGGCATCACGCGCTGCGGCCTCGGCGAGCGGGCCACCGGGCTCTCGATCGCGTTTGAAGATCCGGACCACCTCGTCGATCTCGAGTGCGACCTGCTCGCCGTCACCCATGACCGCCGCGTCGATGAACGGGGCGAGCGGCTCGGGGTTGTAGGCCGCGTGGCCACCGACGAGCACGATCGGATCGTCCAGGCCGCGGTGCTCAGCGCGGTGGGAGACGGCCCCGAGATCGAGCAGGTCGAGCAGGTTGGTGTGCCCGAGCTCATGGGGGAGGGTCACCGCGAAGACGTCGAACGCCCACAGCGGACGGTGCGCCTCCAGCGAGAAGGTCGGGATGCCCCGCTCACGCAGCAGCGGCTGGAGGTCGATCCAGGGCGCGTAGGAGCGCTCCGCCAGGGCCGTGGCACGCTCGTTGAGGATCTCGTAGAGGATCTGGAGGCCCTGGTTGGGCTGCCCGACCTCGTAGGTATCCGGGTAGCAGAGCAGCCAGCGGGTCTGTGCCGAGGTCCACGCGGTCACCTGCTGGTTGTGCTCCCCACCCACGTACTGGGCGGGCTTGCGCACCTGGTCGAGCAGCGGCTCGAGGGCCGGCCAGTAGGAGGGCGGCTCGACGGCAGCCTGTCCCGGTCGACGGATCGCACGACGTTGCTCCCCGGTGGCCACGGGGGGAGCTGGCACGGTGGGTGCGGTACCGAGCAAGGACGCCTCCGGCGGGCTGGGATCCGAGGTTGGCCGGCGGCGCTGGGGGCGCTCGCGGCCGGTCGAGTTCGGGGCCCACAGGGCGAGCACCGCGTCGCCGGCCTCGTCGCTCGCACAGAGTCTAGCAGCCGCCTCACCAGCCGCTCCGGGGTCGGGCCGGGTGGGTCGATCGGCCCTAGAACCGCCGCATGTGCACGTTGAGCAGCAGCCCGATCATCGCGAACCACACGATCAGCGAGGTGCCGCCGTAGCTGATGAACGGCAACGGCATCCCGGTGACCGGCATGATCCCGACCGTCATGCCGACGTTGACGAACACCTGCAGGGTCAGCGTCGCCACGATGCCGCTGGCGACGAGCGTGCCGAAGGTGTCCTTGGACAGGATCGCGATGCGCAGGCCGCGCCACACCAGCACCAGGAACAGCCCGAGCACCACAGCGGCACCGACGAACCCGAACTCCTCACCGATGACGGTGAAGATGAAGTCGGTGTGGTTCTCGGGGACGTAGGAGAGCGAGGTCTGGGTGCCCTCGAACAGCCCCTTGCCCGCGAACTGCCCCGACCCGATGGCGATCAGCGACTGACGGGTCTGGAAGGCGGTCGACTGGGCCGCGGAGGCATCCGCCGCATCGAGGAACGCGGTCAACCGGGTCAGCTGGTAGGACTCGAGCTGCTGGACGCCGAGCCCCGCCGCCACGAGCGCGCCACCCGCGAGGCCGGCGAGGTAGCGCGTCTTGACCCCGCCGACCAGGAACAGCACGGCGGTGCCCCAGACGAACACGAGCGAGGTGCCAAGGTCGGGTTGGAGGAACACCAGTCCCGCCGGGACGAGCGTCAGCAACAACGCCCCGGCTATGCGGCCGACGTGCGGGGAGCCCTGGGATTCGTGGAGGATCGCGGCGATGGTGGCCAACACCGCGAGCTTGACGAGCTCGGAGGGTTGGAGCTGGAACCCGCCGATCAGCAGCCAACGTTGCGAGCCGTTGATCTCCGTGCCCAGCGGCGTGAGCGTCAGCACCAGCAGTATCAGCCCCACGAGGTAGAGCACGGGTGCGTAGACCCGTACCTGCCGGTAGTCGATCACGGCGGCCATGACCATCGCGACGACGCCGAGTCCGAGCGCGAGCAGCTGACGGGTGACGTAGTAGGTGGTCGGCAGATCCTGTGCCGAGAGCGTGACGAGCTTCGCGCTGTAGACCGCGACCAGTCCGATGGCCGTCAGCGTCAGCGCCGTGAGCACCAGGACGGGGTCGAGGTGGCGGACCGGCGCGTAGGCCGAGGACCACCGCGCCTGCACGCGGTCACGCAGCATGCGCCGCTGACGATCCTCGTCGTAGCCGATGTCCACGTCGTTCTCCTGCTCATGCCCAGGGCCGCCCGGACGCGACGGTCAGTCCAGGATCTCCGCACCGGCCTCGAAGGTGGCGTCCTCGGCGGCCACGACGTCGAAGTGGTGGGCCAGGATGTTGCGCACGATCGGGGCGGCGACCTGCGAGCCACCGCCGCCCTGCTCGACGTTGACAGCCACCACGATCTGTGGATCGTCGACCGGGGCGTAGGCCACGAACCACGAGTACGGCACCCGGTTGCCGGCCTCCGCGGTGCCGGTCTTGCCAGCGACGCCGACCTCGTCGAGCGGGAAGCCATCGAAGGCGCTGACCGCGGTGCCGTCGGAGGCCATCACCACCTCCTCGAGCCCCTCCTGGATCACGGCGAGCTCCCGATC
>JBKGZF010000202.1:0-4929 GCA_046545715.1 Nitriliruptoraceae bacterium
GGACGGGACCGACCGCGAAGATCACCGCCGGGATGATGGCCACCGCCAGCAGCACCAGCCACTTGTTGCGTCGTAGCCAGGCGCGCTTGTCCTCCGCGACCGCGACCAGGACCACGGTCTCGGCGATCAGCACGGCGCCGGAGAGGGTGTTGAGCCCGTTGCCGATCGTCTGCCAGGGGTCGTCCAGCAGGGTCAGGAACACCGCCGGGACCGCTGCCAGGGCGGCGACGAGCACGGGCACGGCCAAGCGCCGGGCCAGTTGGTCGGCGCGGTCCTCGTGCCGGGGCGCTGTCCCCTGCTCGTTGCTCACGGTCGCACTCGGCCGGTTCTCGCTGCAGCGGTCGGACGGGACACCTACCGCTGCTGGTGGGTGTGTGGGCGGCGACGGTACCGAGCACCCGTTGATCACGGGCGGTTGGAGTGCATGCACCGGCGAGCCGCGCATACACCCTTCAGGTTCGCCCGGCAGGGCCGACGATATGGTGTGTGGGTCTACATGGGCACAGGGCGTCCGTCGACGGGGTGGGGCGCTCGGACAGGTTTGGCTGGTCCGGAAGGCAGCTGTCCTTGGACGCGACGGTCGAGCACCCGGAGGGGCTGGTCGCGCAGGTGCGTGAGCGCCTGGGCGACGTCGTCGAGCTGGCACCGATGGGGATCGGTGTGGTCACCCTCGATGGCCGTGTGCTGATGAGCAACGACGCGCTGCGCCAGATGCTCGGCTACTCCGAGGACGAGTTCGCTGCGATGTCGTTCGACGAGTACACCCACCCCGACGACGTCGAGCGCAACCGTGTGCTGTTCGAGCAGCTCGTGGCCGGCGAGATCGACCGCTTCGAGCTCGAGAAGCGGTTCCTTCACGCCGACGGCCACCTCGTGTGGGGCCGGCTCACCTCCTCACTGCTCCGCGACGAGCACGGGCAGCCGCACTTCGTGATCGGCATGCTCCAGGACGTCACCGAGACCCGCCGTCTGCAGCTGGAGCTGGAGGCCGCCGAGGAGCGCTACCGCACCCTGGTCGAGCAGGTCCCGGCGATCGTCTACGTCGCGCCACCCGACCTCGACTCGCCCTGGACCTACGTCAGCCCGCGGATCGAGGAGCTGCTCGGCCGACGCTCCGAGGACCCACTCAGGGAACGCACCCATTTCCGTGACCTGGTGGTCGACGAGGACCGACCGACGATCCTGGCCGCGTTCGACGAGCTCGGGCTCAGCGGCCGCGTCGGCGGCCAGACCACCTCGGTGAGCATCACCTTCCGGATCCGTGGTGACGATGGCCAGCTGCGGTGGATCCGTGACGACTTCGCCATCGTGGAGGACGCCGACGGCCGGACCGAGCTGCGCGGCGTGCTGCTCGACGTGACCCGCGAGAAGCAGCTGGAGTCGGAGCTGGAGTACCTCGCCTTCCACGACCCGCTGACGCAGCTGGCCAACCTGCGCCGGTTCCGTGAGGCCGTCGCCGAGTACCTGGCCCAGGACGTAGCCGCCGGCGCGGTGCTCTACCTCGACCTCGACGGGTTCAAGGACGTCAACGACACGCTCGGCCACGACGTCGGTGACCGGCTGCTCCAGACCCTCGCCGCGCGGCTGCGCGGGGCGCTGCGCGGCAACGACCTGGCGGGTCGGCTCGGTGGGGACGAGTTCGCCGTGCTCCTACGGGGCGTCGTGGATGAAGGCGAGGCCATGGCGATCGCCAAGCGGTTGCACGACCTCATCGCAGCGCAGGTCACGATCGGTGAGCACCGCCTGCACATCGGCGCCAGCATCGGGCTCGCGATGCTCGAGAGCGACGGGTCGGCCGAGTCGGTGCTGCGCGACGCCGACCTCGCCATGTACCGGGCGAAGGACCTGGGCAAGGGCGGCATCGTCGCGTTCGAGCCGTCGCTGCTCGAGGCGTCGCAGCGACGCTTCGCGACGACCGCCATGTGATGTCGCGGCGGCGCGGCGGCTAGCTCCCGCTGGCCTGAGCGCCGGTCTCCGGTTGGGGCCCATCCGAGGTGGCTGGCGAGCCGGCGCTGCCCGTGGCCACGCCCTGCTCGGCCATCGGCAGCATGCGGCCGCGGCTGAGCACCTCGGAGATGTCGAGCACCTCGACCTCACCGTCCCGCAGCGAGCCCTGCTGGACCTTCTGGGCGATGCCGTCGGTGAGCATGGTGGTGCAGAACGGGCAGGCGGTCGAGATCAACTGCGGATCGGTCTCCAGCGCCTCGTCGACCCGCTCCATGTTGATCCGCTTGCCGATGTCCTCCTCCATCCACATGCGGGCCCCACCCGCACCGCAGCAGAAGCCGTTGGAGCGGCAGCGGGCCATCTCGGTCGGCTGCAGACCGGGGACCGCGTCGACCACCCGGCGCGGCTGGGAGTACACCTCGTTGTGGCGGCCGAGGAAGCACGGATCGTGGTAGGTGACGCGCTTGTCGACCTCGCTGGTGGCGACCAGCCGCCCCTCGTCGATGAGCTTGGTGAGCACCTCCGAGTGGTGCAGCACCTCGAAGTCGCCGTCGAAGTCGGGGTACTCGTTCTTGAGCGTGTTGAAGCAGTGGGGGCACCAGGCGATGATCTTGGTCTTGTCGGCGCCGACGCTCTTGAGCATCTCGACGTTCTGCTCGGCGAGCATCTGGAAGAGGTACTCCATGCCCAGCCGGCGTGCGGGGTCGCCGGTGCAGGTCTCGTTCTTGCCGAGGATCGCGAAGCTGACGCCGGCGTCGTGCAGCAGCTGGGCGATGGCACGTGAGATGCGCATCGAGCGGTCGTCAACCGCGCCCGCACAGCCGGTCCAGAACACGTACTCGTACTCACCGCCGGCGTCGCCGCCCGGTTGGAGGACGGGCACCTCGAAGTCGAGCTTCTCGGTCCACTCCTCGCGCTTGCCCTGGCCGACGCCCCAGGGGTCGCCGGAGTTCTCGACGTTGCGCAGCATCACCCCGGCTTCCTGGGGGAAGCTCGACTCCATCATCGCCTTGAAGCGGCGCATGTCCATGATCGTGTCGACGTGCTGGATGTCGACCGGGCACTCCTCGACGCAGGCGCCGCAGCTGGTGCACGACCACAGCACGTCGTAGTCGATCACGGCCGCCTCGCCGGGCGCGTCGCCGACCAGCGGGATGTTGATCACGTCACCGGCCTCGGCCTCGTCGACCTTGCCGAGCATGAACGGACCCTTGGCGTACATGTGGTCGCGCAGGTCCTGGATCAGCATCTTGGGGCTGAGCGGCTTGCCGGTGTTCCACGCCGGGCACTGGGACTGGCAGCGGCCGCACTCGGTGCAGCTCATGAAGTCCAGGTAGCGGTCGAAGGTGAAGTGCTCGATCTGGCCCACGCCGAGGACGGTGTCCTCGTCCATGGTCTCCATGTCGATCTTCTCGGTGTGGAGCTTGCCGAGCGCGGTGGTGCGGTGGGGGTCGCGGGAGAGCTCCTGGAAGGGGATGGTGACGATGTGCAGGTGCTTGCTGTGGAGGGTGAACACCAGGAACCCGCCGACGATCGCCAGATGGACGACGAGGTTGATCGCGCCGAACCACTGCAGGGTGAGCGGGTCCATGCCGGCAAGCGCCTCGCCGAAGAGCCGCGAGACGAACGCGGCCTCAGTCGGGGCGTGGTCCTCGGCGAAGCGCACGCCGTGTGCGGTCCACAGCGTCCAGATCACCAGCGTCTCACCGGCCAGCACCCACCAGCCCTGGTTGAGGTTCGAGCCGGTGAACCGCGACGAGCGGCCCCGGCTGCGTGGATCCTGGCTGAAGCGCAGGGCCGCGAAGATCACGATGCCGGTGACGCTCAGCAGCCCCAGCGAGTCCTGGAGGAAGCCGAGCACGTCGTAGGCGGTCACGCCGAACAGCTCGATCGAGCCCAGCAACGGCAGCTGGAACTCCGGGCCGACGTAGAGCTCGCCCACGGCCTCCAGCAGCGTGGTCTGCAGCACGAAGAACGCCCACATCACCCAGAAGTGGGCGATCCCCGGCAGCGACCACTTCAGCAGCTTCTTGTTGCCGAAGATGTTGACCAGAGCGTGGCGCAGGTTGGCCTTGAAGGCGTGCTTGATGTTGCGCTCCGGGTTGGAGCGCGCCGCCTGGGTGTTGAGCTGGATCAGGAAGGACGCTCGGCGCACCGCCCAAGCCGCGAAGAACGCGATCACCGCCGTGCCGGCCACGATGCGGACCACGATCAGCAGGGCTTGCGATGACATCAAAAGCTCCCATCGTCGCCGAACGGGCGGCGTCCGCGCGCGGGGCGTGAACGTCGCCGGAGTGTAGGTCCGGGCCGGGTACCCGCCCAACGCGTGCCACGGGCAGGCCGTCGTGCGTGTCGGGAGGTCATAGGCTCGCGGCGGAGGCGGCCGCCAACTGCGAGAGTCCGCAGTCGCGACGTCTGTCAGGAGGGACCAGCCGTGCAGGGCCAAGCCACACGGGTGCGCGCCACCGCGGCGCTGCTCGGTGCGCTCGCGCTGGTGCTCGCGCTGGCCGGCTGTGGACGCACCGGCGAGGCCACGATCCACTACGACGAGGGCCGCGCGGAGCTCGAGGGCCTGCTCGACGACCTCGAGGCGGCGATGGAGCTCGAGGTCCTCAACGACAGGCCATTCGGGCCCCCGGAGCCGTGCGACCTGCCGACGGCCGACGACGGGGCCATCAGCTCGAGCTCGGTGCAGGCTCGGATCCCGGCGGTGGACGACCCGATCGCGCGGGCCAGCGCCGTGCTGGTGGACGCGGGCTACGACCTCACCGATGAGGGGCTGGACGAGGGGGTGTTCGCCCGACGTGCCGGGATGCGCATCACCGTCGAGGTGGACCGTGCGGTCGAGCAGCTGCTGATCGACGCGAGCACGGGCTGCCGCCCCGTCCGCGACTGACCGTCCGCGCGGGACGACCGCACCGGCGGTGGAGCGGTCAGCGCAGGCCACGCAGGTGGCGGGCGAGCCCCACCGCACGTCGCTGC
>JBKGZF010000203.1:0-4921 GCA_046545715.1 Nitriliruptoraceae bacterium
GAGCAGCTCGGTGACGACTACGTCTCCACCGAGCACCTGCTGCTCGGGCTCGCAGGCAACGGTGACCAGGTCGCGCGTCTGCTCGCCGACCAGGGCGTCGACCGCGACGCGATCCTCGGCGCGCTCAAGGAGGTGCGCGGCAGCCAGCGCGTCACCTCGCAGGATCCGGAGTCGACCTACGAGGCGCTGGACAAGTACGCGCGTGACCTCACCCAGCTCGCTCGCGACGGCAAGCTCGACCCGGTGATCGGTCGCGACGAGGAGATCCGCCGCACGATCCAGGTGCTGGTGCGCCGCACCAAGAACAACCCGGTGCTGATCGGTGAGCCGGGCGTGGGCAAGACCGCCATCGTCGAGGGCATCGCCCGACGGATCGTCGAGGGCGACGTGCCCAACCTGCTCGCGGACAAGCGTCTGGTGGAGCTCGACCTCTCCGCGATGGTCGCCGGGGCGAAGTACCGCGGCGAGTTCGAGGAGCGGCTCAAGGCCGTGCTCAAGGAGATCGAGTCCTCCGAGGGCCAGATCATCACCTTCATCGACGAGCTGCACACCGTGGTCGGCGCCGGTGCGGCCGAGGGCGCGATGGACGCCGCGAACATGATCAAGCCCATGCTCGCGCGCGGTCAGCTGCGCATGATCGGGGCCACGACCCTCGCGGAGTACCGCAACATCGAGAAGGACGCGGCCCTCGAGCGCCGCTTCCAGCCCGTCCACGTCGACGAGCCGTCCGTCGCTGACACGATCGGGATCCTGCGCGGGCTCCAGGAGCGCTACGAGGTGCACCACGGGGTGCACATCACCGACGATGCACTGGTCGCCGCGGCGACGCTCTCCGACCGCTACCTCACCGACCGCTTCCTGCCCGACAAGGCCATCGACCTGCTCGACGAGTCGATGGCCCGGCTGCGCATCTCGATCGACTCGCTGCCGCCGGAGATCGACGAGGTCGATCGGCGCATCCGTCAGCTGGAGATCGAGCGCGTCAGCCTCGCCAAGGAGGAGACCGCCTCGGCGAAGGCGCGGCTCGATGACCTCGACACCGAGCTCGAGGAGCTGCGCTCCCGCGACCGCGAGCTGCGCGACCGCTGGGAGCGCGAGAAGGGCGCGATCGACGAGGTCCGCTCGCTCAAGGAGGAGCTCGAGCAGGTGCGCGAGCAGGCCAACGCGGCCGAGCGCGACGGGGATCTCGCCCGCGCCTCCGAGCTGCGCTACGGCCGCATCCCCGAGCTCGAGCGGCTGCTGAGCGCGGCGCAGGAGCGCATCGAGGAGCTCAGCGGCGACGAGGACCGGCTGCTCGAGGAGGAGGTCACCGAGCAGGAGATCGCGGAGGTGGTCGCGCGCTGGACCGGCATCCCGGTGTCCAAGCTGCTCGAGTCCGAGGCCGCCAAGCTCGTCCACCTCGAGGACCAGCTACATGCCCGGGTGGTCGGCCAGGACGACGCGGTCGAGGCCGTCGCCAACGCGGTGCGGCGCTCCCGGGCCGGGATCGCCGATCCCGACCGTCCGCTGGGCTCGTTCCTGTTCCTCGGACCGACCGGGGTCGGCAAGACCGAGCTCGCCCGCGCGCTCGCGGAGTTCCTCTTCGACGACGAGCGCGCGATGATCCGCATCGACATGGGCGAGTACCAGGAGCGCCACACCGTCGCGCGCCTGATCGGCGCGCCGCCGGGCTACGTCGGCCACGAGGAGGGGGGCCAGCTCACCGAGGCCGTCCGCCGGCGGCCCTACCGGGTGGTGCTGCTCGACGAGATCGAGAAGGCCCACCAGGACGTCTTCAACGTCCTGCTGCAGCTGCTCGACGACGGGCGGCTGACCGACGGGCAGGGGCGCACCGTCGACTTCCGCAACGTCGTGGTGATCATGACCTCCAACCTGGGCTCGACCCACATCCTCGACGCCCAGCTCTCCCCAGAGGAGCTGCGCGAGCGGGTGATGACCGACGTGCGTGGGCACTTCCGTCCGGAGTTCCTCAACCGCATCGACGAGACCGTGATCTTCGACCGGCTGCGCGCTGAGCAGCTGCGCGAGATCGTCGACATCCAGCTGGAGCGGCTACGGACGCGGCTCGACGAGCGCGGCCTGTCCCTCACGGTCACCGATGCCGCCAAGGACCGCCTCGCCGAACTCGGCTACGACCCGCTCTACGGCGCCCGCCCGCTCAAGCGGGTGATCCGCAAGCAGGTCGAGGACGGGCTGGCCAAGGCGATGCTCGGCGGCGAGGTGGCGCCGGACACCACCGTGGTCGTCGACGTCGACGACCAGGACGGCTTCACCATCACCTCGCGGGTACCTGGTCCGTCGGTGGCTGACCCGGCGGCCTGAGCGCCGGAGCTATCGTCCCTCCCGCCGCTCGCGGTCGGGAGGGACGATGGGTGGGCTCAACCCGACGGACGGGCCGCCACCGCCTTTGCGCAGCACGCGGCGACGGTTGGTCCTCGTCAACCTGCTGTTGCTCGGCCTGATCGGCGCGGCGTGGCTGCAGGTCGAGCCCTTGCCGGGGCTCGATCAGCCCGCAGACCGTGAGGTGGCGGTGATCGCCCACGGTGGTGCGCAGGCCCACGCCCCTCCCAACACCATGGCGGCGTTCGAGACCGCGATCGAGCTCGGCGCCGACACCCTGGAGATGGACCTACAGGTCACCGCCGACGGTCGGGTGGTCACCATCCACGACGGCACGGTCGACCGCACCACCGACGGCAGCGGCGCCGTGGCCGAGCTCACGCTGGCCGAGCTGCGCGAGCTGGACGCCGGTCACAGCTGGCGGGACGCCGACGGTGACACGCCGTTCCGGGGTCAGGGCGTGCGTCACGCCTCGCTCGACGAGGTGCTGACCGCCTTCCCCGACACGCCGCTGGTGGTCGAGCTCAAGACCGACGGGGGTCGTGACGTCATCCAGGCCACGATCGACGTCCTGGCCGAGCACGGCCGCGACGACGGCTCGGTGGTGGTGGCCTCGTTCGACGAGGACTACCTGCGCCCGGTGCGCGAGCAGCTGCCCGAGGTGCCCACCAACATGCCTGAGTCGGAGTCCGAGGCGTTCTACATCCGCTCGCTGGTGGGGCTGCACCCGTGGTGGTCCCCGCCGGGCGAGGTCTTCCAGGTCCCCGAGGAGTTCGAGGGCCGCCGGGTGGTGACCCCGCGCTTCACCCGCGCGGCCGAGCGGCTGGGTACGCAGGTCCAGGTCTGGACGGTCAACGAGCGCGAGCAGATGCACCGGGTGCTCGATGCCAGCGCCCACGGGGTCATCACCGACCATCCCGACCGCCTGGTCGAGGTGCTGGCCGAGCGTGAGGCCGAGCGCGGCACCGTGCGTGGCCCCGATCCGCGTCGCTACGACGAGCAGCTCGACCGCGCCGAGCGGTTGCAGCACACCGCCGAGTGGCTCACGCCGGTGTGGGCGGCGGTGACCTTCCTCGGCGACGAGGAGTTCTACCTGCTGGCCATGCCGGTGATCTACTGGGCGGTCAGCCGGCGCATCGGTACGCGGCTGGGGGTGATGCTGCTGCTGACCGGCGCCGTCAACGGTGTGCTCAAGCTCACCTTCGCCGCGCCACGTCCCAGCTTCCTGCGGCCGGAGCTCGGCGAGGTCTCCGAGACCAGCTTCGGGCTGCCGTCCGGTCACGCACAGAACGGCACGGCGATCTGGGGGCTGCTCGCCGCGAGCCTGCGATCCTGGCCGGTGCGGCTCGCCCTGGTCGGGCTGATCGCGGCGATCGCCTGGTCGCGCATCCACCTCGGCGTCCACTTCCTCGAGGACATGCTCGTCGGGGTGCTGGCCGGGCTCGGCCTGCTGGTCGGGTTCCTGGCCCTGCAGGGACGGGTGGCCCGGTGGTGGGCCCGGCAGGGCTCCGCCGAGCGGGTGCTCGCCTCGGTCGCGGCCTCGCTCGCCCTGATCGCGCCTGCGACGCTGCTCGCGGGGCGGCTCGAAGGCGTGAGCTTCCCTTGGCCGGCGGTGGTCGATGCGAGTGCGATGACCAGCGCCGGTGGGGTGATCGGCCCAGCAGCGGCACTGGCCGGCTTCGGTACCGGCCTCGCCCTGCTCCGCGCCCGTGGCGGGTTCGATCATCGCGGACCGCTCATGCAGCGCGCCGTGCGCATCGTGGTGGGCCTGATCGGGGTGGCCGTCACCTTCCTGGGCCTCGGGACGCTCTTCCCCGGAGGCGATGAGCCGCTGGCCCTCGCCCTGCGGTACCTGCGGTACTCGTTGATCGGTGTGTGGATCGGTGGACTCGCCCCCCTGCTGTTCGTGCGCCTCGGGCTCGCCCGTCGTGCCGACCACCTGCGACGGAAGGATCCCACCCGATGACGTCGACGTCGGCTCACCGACCACGGCCGCGTACGCGGTTCGTCGCGCTGATCACCGTGCTCGCCACGCTCCTTGGCGGCACTGCGGCTGCGGCGGACGAACCCGAACGGCGCTCCGACGCTGAGGCCGACGTCGAGCTCCACGTCGCCGAGCTGCACGCCGACGCACGCAGTGATCCCGGTGCTTTCGGCTATCCGGGGCAGGAAGCGGCCCCGCAACTGACGTGGTCGGAGGAGGTTGCACGGGCAGCGCGGGGCTGGTCAGACGAGCTGGCCGCCGACGGCGAGCTCGCACACAACGTCGGGTGGGTCGAGGAGCAGGGCTCCGCCGGTGAGAACGTCCAGTACCTCTACGTGCGCACCGACCGCGCGGGTTGGCGCCGCGAGGCCGCCGAGCGGCTGGTGCAGGGGTGGATGGACTCCGACGATCACCGTGACGTGCTGCTCCACGACGCCTTCGACGAGTTCGGCGTCGGGGTGACGATCACCGAGGCCGAGGGGTCGCTGGTCAAGGTCTACTCCTCGGTCCCGTTCCGGGCCGGTGACGGTGACCTCGAACGGCCGGTCGATCTCCTGCGCGTGCGTCGAGCCGGCCGTGTCGGAGAACCACTGCTGG
>JBKGZF010000204.1:0-4895 GCA_046545715.1 Nitriliruptoraceae bacterium
GGCCCGCTCAGTCGAATCGGTCCGACAACCGCACCCGAACTCGGGGCAGACCCACACGCGTCGGTGACGACGCCGACACCTCCGGGCGAGTGTCTGGCACCGGTGGGTGATCACAACGCCCGGTATTGCTACCCGCGTGACTGCCGCGGCTCTGGGCGGGCGTCGTCCTCGACGGCCGACCCATAGCCTGCGGGTGATGAGACAGGTGTGTAGTGAGAGGCGACCCGCTCGTGGCCGACCTGGACAACGCGACCAAGCGCAAACTGGAACTGCTGTTCGACATGAGCGGCGGCTACGTACTCGACTTCAGCAATGCGAGCTTCGCGGACTTCGTCAAGACCGCCATCGGTATTGACCCGTATGACAAGTATCCCCCGGAGTCCAAGGCGCGACTGCTCCGGAGGATCTGGCAGGTAGAACCATGGCCCCTGGTCGCGAAGCTGAACCGGGAGCTTCTGGAACACTGGCGCGTAGGCAAACTGGTGTCAGACGCCACGTGGTCTGAGGACTGTTGGGGCGTAGGACGTCATCGGGGGTGAGGACGACGGGCTGGCCGTGGGTTTGCCTGGATGCTCGTGTGGGGGCAGAGTCTGGGGGTCCGTGAACAAGCGAAGCCCTCCCGGCCAAGTCTTGGCGGACAACCGGGAGGGCTTCTTGCTGCGATAGGAGCGCAGCCGTGATGACGGTAAGTGGTGATGCGGTCCACGTCGAGTCGGACCTGCGGACGGGAGCGCTGAGGTGCCCGGCGTGTGAGGTGGGGACGATCGGTCCGTGGGGGTGGGCGCGGGAACGGCTGGTGGGGCGAGGGCGGAGACGGCAGCGGGTCCGTCCTCGTCGGGGCCGCTGTCGCGGCTGTGAAGTGACGCATGTGCTGCTGCCGTCGTCGATGCTGGTCCGCCGCGGTGACTGGGCTGCGCTGATCGGTCGGGCGTTGGAGCTCAAGGTCGCGGGTCTGGGGCAGCGTCCGATCGCGGCGGCGGTGGGGGTGTCGCGCTCGACGGTGCGTGGGTGGCTGTCGCGGTTCGCTGTGGTGGCCGTCCAGGTCCGGGCGCATCTGGTGCGGTGGGCGTTGTGGCTCGATGCTGGTCTGGTCCGGATCGAGCCGTCTGGCAGCGGTTTCGGTGACGCGATCGCGGCGGTTGCTGCGGCCGGCGAGGCGGCCGCCAACCGGCTTGGGATCGGCTGCCGGTGGAGCTTTGCATCGGCAGCCACCGGCGGGCGGCTGCTGTGCAACACGACCTCGCCCTTCCCGGGACCGTGGAT
Source organism: Nitriliruptoraceae bacterium (assembly GCA_046545715.1). GTDB lineage: Bacteria > Actinomycetota > Nitriliruptoria > Nitriliruptorales > Nitriliruptoraceae > SKTG01. Next base: position 1,264 of record JBKGZF010000204.1, read on the forward strand.
GGGCTGAACGCTCCCTGCTCGACCTTCGAGCGAGGAGCATCTGATGGAAGATCCCAGACGGCGCGACATCGCGCTGTTCCGCTACGGGCTGATCCGAGAAGCCGCCGACCCCGACCTCACCCCGGCCGAACGCGGGCGGCTGGTCCGGGCTCTGGCTGCCCGTGAGCATCGGGGTCCAGACGGGGAGTGGAGAACGGTGGGCCGCTCGACGTTGGACCGCTGGATCGTGGCGTATCGGACTGGCGGGTTCGACGCCTTGGTCCCGGGCGAACGGCGTCGCGAACCGGTCTGTGACGTTGAACTGCTCGACCTGGCGGTCAAGCTCAAGCGGGAGAACCCGGCGAGGACCGCGACCCACATCGTAGAGCTGATCGTCACCGAGCTCGCCGGCCACGACCGCGACCGGCAGGTGCCCTCGGAGCGGACCGTGCAGCGCCACTTCGCCCGGCTCGGGTTGAACGTCCGCCCAGACGGCAGCCCGCCGGAGGCGTTTGGCCGGTTCGAAGCCGCAGCAGTCAACGACCTGTGGGTCGGCGATGTTGCCCATGGCCCCAAGGTCGGCGGACGCAAGGCCCTGCTGTTTGCGTTCCTCGACGACCACTCCAGGCTGATCGTCGGTCACCGGTGGGGCCGGTCCGAGGACGTGCTGCGGCTCGAAGCAGCGCTGCGGCGTGGGCTGGCCTCCCGCGGGGTCCCCAAGCGGATCTACGTCGACAACGGCTCCCCGTTCGTCTCCCATCAACTGGCCCGGGCGTGTGCGGTGCTGGGGATCCGGCTGGTGCACTCGAAGCCAGGCCGGCCGCAAGGACGGGGGAAGATCGAACGGTTCTTCGCCACCGTCCGGGCCCAGTTCCTGGTCGAGATCGCCGACGACCAACTCGCCTCGCTCGAGGAGCTCAACCGGCTGTTCACCGCCTGGGTCGAGACCCGCTACCACCACCGCCCCCACCGCGAAACCAGCGAGTCGCCACTGGTGCGGTTCACCGCCGCCGGCATCCCCGAGGTCCCGACACCCTCCCAGCTGCGGGAAGCGTTCCTGTGGGCCGAGACCCGCACGGTGACCAAGACCGCCCAGGTCTCGTTGCACGGCAACCACTATCAGGTCGACCCGGTCCTGGTCGGCCGCCGCATCCAGCTGGTGTTCGACCCGTTCGACCTCGGCCACCTCCAGGCCCGCCTCGACGGCCGCGACTTCGGGACCGCCATCCCGCACGAGCTCAAGGTTCACGTGCACCCCAAAGCGACCGCCGAACCACCCGAGACCCTCGACGGCATGACCGCGACCGGGATCGACTACCTCGCCCTGATCGAACAAGAACACCACCAAGCCACCCGCCGGACCATCAACTTCGCCGACCTCGCCGACCACGACGGCGACGATGTGCAGGAGGACAGCCGATGACCATCGATCGGATCCGGTCCCACTACGGGCTGTCCCGCACCCCGTTCGGTCGTGACCTCGCCCCCTCACAGATCTTCGCTGCCCGCACCCACAAAGAAGCCGTCGCCCGGCTGCGCTGGCTCGTCGACGAGACCGCGATCGGTGTGGTCACCGGCGAGGTCGGCGCGGGCAAGACCCTGGCCGCCCGCGCCGCGGTCGCCACCCTCGATGCCTCGAGGTTCACCGTCGTCTACCTGTCCAACCCCATGGTCGGCGCCCGCGGCATCCACCACCACCTGGTCACCGCCCTCGGGGAGACCCCCAAGTTCCACCGGCCCGCCCTGATCGCCCAGACCGCTGATCTGCTCGCCACCGAGACCGAGGAACGACGCAAGACCGTCGTGCTCATCGTCGACGAAGCCCATCTGCTGTCGGTCGAACAGCTCGAACAGCTGCGGCTGCTCACCAACACCGACATGGACTCGCGCTCATCGCTCGGCCTGATCCTGCTCGGCCAACCCACCCTGCGACGACGCTTGAAACAAGGCCACTTCGCCGCGCTCGATCAACGCATCGGACTGCGGTTCCACCTCGACGGGCTCCCACTCGACGAGACCGCCGCCTACATCGCCCACCACCTGGCGTTAGCAGGACGGGGCGACACCCTGTTCTCCGACGACGCCACCGGCCTGATCCACCAGACCTCCCGCGGCATCCCCCGCGCGATCAACAACCTCGCCACCCAAGCGCTCGTCGCGGCCTACGCCGACAACAAGAGCATCGTCGACGAATCGGCCGCCCGAGCCGCCATCACCGAGGTCACCGCCGACTAAGCCCAACCACCCCAACACGCCCCCGCCACAGCGGGGGCACACCCCTACCCGGCCCTGATCACGTCCTCACCCCACCTGACGCCCCCATCCTCACCGAACGTGGCGCCTAACACGGGTGAGCGTAGATGGCTTCGAACTCCGCGGGCGGTATGTCGTTGAGGGTGCCGTGGAGCCTGACGGTGTTGAACCAGGTCACCCAGCCGAGGGTGGCGAGCTCGACCTCGTCGACCGTCTGCCAGGGGCCTTGTGCGGGGCCGCGGATCAGCTCGGACTTGTAGAGCGAGTTGACCGCCTCCGCCAGCGCATTGTCGTACGAATCGCCGACCGAGCCGATCGAGGGCAGCGCACCGATCTCGGCGAGCCGCTCGCCGTAGCGCAGCGAGGTGAACTGACTGCCGGCGTCGGAGTGGCACACGAGCCCTTCGAGCTGGGTGCCGCGTGACCAGCGGGCCATCTCGAGCGCGTCGAGGACCATCTGGGTGCGCATGTTGCCCGCGCACCGCCAGCCCACGATCATCCGCGAGTAGGCATCGATGATGAAGCACACGTAGGCGACCCCCGACCAGGTCGGCACATAGGTCAGGTCCGTGACCCACAGCGCGTTGGGCCGCTCGGCGATGAACTCGCGATCCACCAGATCAGGATGCCGGGGTGCGTCCTCATCCGGTCGGGTGGTTCGCACCTTCTTGGAGCGGTTCACGCCCTGGATGCCGAGCTGACGCATCAAACGGGCCACCTGATCGCGGCCGACGTCGTGGCCCTCCCGCCGTGCGGCCTTCCACAGCTTGCGAGCCCCATACACCCGGTAGTTCGCGATCCAGAGCGCCAGCAGCAGCGGCAGCAGCACCGCGTCACGCATCGACCGGGCCGAGGGCACCCGCGATCTGGCCGCGTAGTAGGTCGACGCGGCCAACCCCAACGTGGCACAGATCGCCTCGACCCCGAACTCGTCCTTGTACTGCTCGATGTAGTCCACCATCAGCGATGTGGGCGGTCGAGCTCCGCCGCGAAAAAAGACGCTGACGACTTCAAAATGGCGTTGGCGCGCTTGAGCTCCCGGTTCTCCTGCTCGAGCTGCTTGATGCGTGCCTGCTCCGCGCTGGTGGTCCCCGGCGTCTTGCCGCCGTCGATCTCGGCCTGCTTGACCCACCCGCGCACCGACTCGACCCCGTAGCCCAGCTGATCAGCCACCCGCCGGACCGTGCCCTGCCGAGTACCCAGCTCCTCACGCAGCGCGAGGACCATCCGAACCGCCTGCTCCTTCTCCGCCGGTGTGTAGCGACGAGACTGCGCCTTACCTGAACTCCCGATCGTGGACATGACTCCTCCTTGGAAACCAAGGTTAGGAGCCTCCACCAGACCCAGGGTGGATCAAACCTCCGGCGCGGCCTTGGTTGTCGTCTCTCATCGTTGTGTCC
>JBKGZF010000205.1:0-4868 GCA_046545715.1 Nitriliruptoraceae bacterium
GCTTGGGACCGAACGAACGGTCGGGTGCCCAACCGCCGTGCGGCGTCCTCAGCCCACCATCTGCAGGAAGCGTCGCGTGCGTTCGTGGTGCGGGTCGACCAGGATCTGCTGCGGTGGCCCCTCCTCCACCACGACCCCGTCGTCCATGAACACCACCCGATCGGCGACCTCCTGGGCGAAGCCCATCTCGTGGGTGACGACCATCATCGTCATGCCCTCATCGGCGAGCAGTCGCATGACGGCGAGCACCTCGCCGACCAGCTCGGGGTCGAGCGCCGAGGTCGGCTCGTCGAACATCATCATGTCCGGCTCCATCGACAGCGCACGCGCGATCGCGACGCGCTGCTGCTGACCACCGGAGAGGTGGGCCGGATAGGCGTCACGCTTGTCGGAGAGGCCGACGCGCTCGAGGTTCGCCTCCGCGATGCGGATCGCCTCCTGCTTGGAGCGCTTGCGGACCCGGACCTGAGCGAGGGTGAGGTTGCGCAGCACCGAGAGGTGCGGGAACAGGTTGAACTGCTGGAAGACCATGCCGATGCGGCTGCGCAGGCCGTCCACGTCGGCATCGGGATCGGTGATGTCGTCCCCCTCGATGAGGATCGAGCCGGCCGTCGGCTCCTCCAGGCGGTTGACGCAGCGCAGCAGCGTCGACTTGCCCGATCCCGACCGGCCGATGACGCACACCACCTCGCCGGGCGCCACGGTGAAGTCGATCCCCTTGAGCACCTCGAGGTCACCGAACGACTTGTGCAGGTCGCGCACCTCGATGGCGTAGGCGCTGTGCGGCTGCTCCACCTGCTCCACGCGGGGCCTCCTGAGCCGTGTAAGGCTGGGCCGTGGACGGCTGGGCGTAGCCTACTGCGACGCCGAGGTGGCACTCAGCGGGCGCGTGCGTTGCGCCGCTCGAGCACCGCGACCAGCTGGGTGAGTGGGATGGTGATCATCAGGTAGACGACGCCCACCACGATCAGCGGCGTGGCGTTCGCGCGGGTGTTGAGCAGGTCACGGCCGAACTTGAGCAGCTCCTTGGTGGCCGGGGTGGTCCCCAGGACGAACAGCAGGGAGGTGTCCTTGATCAGCAGGACCAGCTCGTTGGTCAACGGCGGGATGATCAGGCGGAAGCCCTGTGGGATGATCACCGAGGCCATCGCCCGGCTCTTGGACATCCCCAGCGAGCGGGCCGCCTCCATCTGGCCACGGGGGACGCCCTCGATGCCGGCACGGATCGTCTCGGCCATGTAGGCGGCGGCGACGATGCCGAGCCCGAGGGTGATGTTGACGAGCACGTGCCAGCGGGTCTGGAAGGCGATCGGGATCCCGAACCCGATCAGGAAGATGGTCAGCAGCGCGGGGAGACCACGGAAGATCTCGATGTAGGTGGTCGCGAGCCACCGGTAGGGCTTGATCGTCGACAGCCGCATCAGCGCGAGTAGCAGCCCGAAGAACAGCCCGAAGGTGAACGCGAGGAAGGTGTAGAGCAGCGTGTTGCGTGCCGCGGTCAGCAGCACCGCGGGGAACATCTCGCGCGCGAGCTCGAGGTTGAGGAAGTTGCGGCGGATCAACGTCCAGTCGGCGACGAGGGCGATCGCGACGACCCCGGCGATGAACAGCAGGTACATCACGCTGCGGAACAGCCGCTCGCGCTGACGCCGCCGCATCGCCACAGCCACCTCCGGGCCGTCCGCCCGCCTCGACCGGATGGGAACCCTATCGGCACCGCCCCGCAGGCTGAGGGGAGGCACCTCGGCCTCCCCTCAGCATGCGGTCACCACCGTCGGCGGCTACGTCCCGAAGTACTCGTCGTAGATCTCGTCGTAGGTGCCATCGTCACGCACGGACGCAAGCGCCTCGTCGAGCGCCTCGAGCAGCTCGTCCTCGCGGCCCTGCTCCAACGCGAAGCCGTAGGACTCGCCGGTGTCGTACTCCTCGATCACGTCCGCCTCGTTGTCGCGGGCGTACTCGACGTTGACCGGCTGGTCCTGGAGGATCGCATCGATCTGGCCGGACTCCATCGCCGTGAACAGATCCCCGGTGTTCTCGAAGGAGCGGATCTCCGCGCCGGGCACGTTCTCCTCGGCGTAGGCCTCCCCGGTGGTGCCGGACTGGACGCCCACCACGACGCTGTCGTCGAGATCGTCGATGCTGCCGATCTCGGAGCCGTCGGGGACCAGCAGCGACTGGACGGCGTCGTAGTACGGCTCGGTGAAGTCGACCTGCTCCTCGCGCTCCTCGGTGATGGTCATCGCCGAAGCGGCCAGGTCGCAGGTCCCGGCGGACATGGTCGCACCGGAGGTCAGACCCTCGAAGCCGGTGGCCACGACCTCGACGTCGAGGCCGAGCTCGTCGGCCATGGCCTGCATCAGGTCGATGTCGAAGCCGCTGTAGCCGAGGTCGGAATCGGGGTCCTCGAACTCGAACGGCGCGTAAGGGATGTCCGAGCAGACGGTGAGCGTGCCGTCGCTGACGAGGTCGAAGTCGCCGGCCACCTCGCCTTCGTCGTCGCCGCCGCAGGCGGTGAGCAGCAGCGTCGCGGCCCCGAGCGTGGCGACCAGCCGTGTGAAGGAGCGCATGGTGTTGTCCTTGATCGATCGGAACGGTGGGCCTGGGACCAGCTCCCACGTGCACCGGCCATGACTGGACACCGCAGCGAGCTACTCGCAACGCACTCTACGACATCGCTAGCAGCCGGGTCCAGAGCCACCAGCGAGGGGCAGGGGGCCGCGAACGGCCGCGCGCACCGGTCATCGTGCTGCGGTCGGGGCGGCTACCGTCGCGCCTGAAGGTACGGACATCCTGCTGGGTGTCGTCCGAGGAGCTCGACGGTGTCAACCATCCGCAGCTGGGGGCCGCGTCGCCGAGGCGCGGCGATCGCCGGTGCCGCCGCGGTCGCGCTGGCGATCGGGCTGCCCACCGTGATGATCCCCAACCCCATCTTCTCACGGATGATCCCCGTGCAGTGGTGGAACTACCCCGTCTGGATCGCGACCGCCGCACTGTCCGGCCTGCTGCTCGCCACCTACGTGCGCGAGGGCGATGCGGCCGCGGTCGACGACCGTCCGTCGCGCCGTGGTGGACTCGGCGGCGTGCTGGCCTACTTCGCCGTCGGCTGCCCCGTCTGCAACAAGCTGGTCGTCATCGCCCTCGGCACCTCGGGAGCGATGAGCTGGTTCGCTCCGCTTCAGCCCATCCTGGCGGTCGGCGCGCTTGCGCTGCTGGTGGTCGCACTGCGCGGACGGCTCCGTGGGCAGGCGGCCTGCGCCGTGCCAGGCAGCCTCGGTCAGCCGGCCGGCATGCTCCGCGTCGAGGGGAGCGACAGGACACCTGACGATGACGCTTGAACATGACGCCTGAACATGACGGCTGATCCCGCCGACCGGCCGCGGTCCGACGACGAGCTGCTCACCCTCCAACGACGGTCGGTCCGGGTGCTCGTGAGCAGTCAGGTCCTCGGTGGCGTCGGCGTGGGCGCCGGCATCGCCGTGATCAGCCTGCTGGCCTACGAGCTGACCGACACCGCCTCGCTCTCGGGGGTCCCACCGACCGCGATGACGATCGGTGCGGCCGTCGCCGCGCTCGTCATCGCCCGGATCGCGGTCGGCGCCGGACGGCGGCCAGGTCTGGTGACCGGCTACCTCGTCGGTGCCAGCGGGGCCGTGCTCGCCGTGGTCGCCGCCGTGGTCGGCTCGTTCCCACTGCACGTGGTGGCGTCGCTCGCCTTCGGATGGGCGAGCGCCGCGAACCTCCAGGCCCGCTACGCGGCCACCGACCTGGCCACCGATGACCGACGCGCGAGCGCGCTGTCGACCGTGGTGTGGGCAACCACCCTGGGAGCCGTGCTCGGGCCGAACCTCACCGGCGTCGGGGCGGAGGTCGCGGCGTGGCTTCGCCTGCCCGACCTGGCCGGCCCCTACGTCTTCTCGTTCGTCTCGTTCACCAGCGCCGCGCTCGTGCAGGCCGTCGGGCTGCGGCCCGATCCGCTGGTGGTCGCCCGACGGGCCGCGCGGGACGCAGCGCAGCGGGATGTCGACCCCTACCTCGACGTCGAGGTGGACCCGGCCGAGCTCGACGCCACCCCGGCCCCCAGCGGCGCGAGCCCGCTGCGCGAGGGCACCGTCCGAACGGCGCTGCGCACGATCAGATCGGTGCCGCTGGCGCGCGCCGCGCTGGTGTCGATCGCCGCCGCCCACGCGACCATGATCGGCGTGATGGTCATGACGCCGGTGCACATGGAGAACCACGGCGCCGCGCTCAACCTGGTGGGCCTGACCATCAGCCTGCACATCGCCGGGATGTACGCGCTCAGCCCACTCTTCGGCAAGCTCGCCGACCGGTTGGGACGGCGCACGGTGCTGCTCGGCGGCTTCGCCCAGCTCGCCCTGGCCGCCGTGCTCGCGGCCGCCTCGGCACCGGTGGGCGGGATCGCGTTCAAGGTCGGTCTGGTGCTGCTGGGCACCGGCTGGTCGTCGTGCCTGGTCGCGGGCTCGGCGCTGCTGACCGAGGTGCTCACCGCCGAGGAGCGTCCCGCGGCCCAGGGCGCCAGCGACCTGGTGATGAACCTCTCGGGCGCGCTCGGCGGAACCCTGGCCGGGATCGTGCTGGCGCTCGCCTCCTATCCCGCGCTGGCCTACGGGGCGCTCGCGCTGCTGATCGCACCGGTGTGGCTGGTGCTGCAGGGCCAGCGGGCCACCGACCGCGTGCCAGCCGGGCAGCCCTCCAGGATCACGTGAGCTGCTCGACGACCTCGCTGAGCGCATCGAGGTGCTGGCTCGCGCCTTTAAGCCCGGCTCCCATCGTGTTGATCGAGACGTGGGTCGCCCCCGCCTCGCGCCAACGATGGACGTCATCGACGATCTTGCCGACCCCACCCT
>JBKGZF010000206.1:0-4843 GCA_046545715.1 Nitriliruptoraceae bacterium
ACCGTGGTGCTACCTCGCGGCCGGCGTGGACGCGATGTAGCGCGAGACGACCACCGGTAGCACCCTCAGGTCACCTCGGCATCACCGAGCGCAGGCAGGTCGGCGACACGGCGCCTACATCTCCTCGTGGACGTCGGGGTCACCGCCGAACAGCCGTCCATCGGGCCGCCCGAGCGCGGTGATCTCCTCCACCTCCCGGTCGGTGAGCTCGAAGCCGAAGACATCGAGGTTCTCACGCTGACGCTCCGGGTCCGCGGACTTGGGGATCGGCACCGAGCCGAGCTGCAGATGCCAGCGCAGGACCACCTGGGCCGGCGTCACGTCCAGCCGGGTCGCCACCGAGCGCACGGCGGGCTCATCGAACAGGGCGGTGCCCTTGCCGAGCGGGCTCCACGCCTCGGTCACGATGCCGTGCTCACGGTGGAACCCACGTAGCTGCGCCTGCGGGAAGTAGGGATGCAGCTCGACCTGGTTGACGGCGGGCAGCACGCCCGTGGCATCGGCGACCCGCTCGATGTGCTCCTGGGTGAAGTTCGATGTGCCGATCGACCGGATCCGACCATCTCGATGCAGCTGCACCATCGCCCGCCACGAGTCGACGAACCTGTCGACGCTCGGGTTGGGCCAGTGGATCAGGTACAGGTCGATCACGTCGCTGCCGAGCCGCTGGCACGACGACTCGAACGAGCGCAGCGTGGCGTCGTAGCCGTGATCACGGCCGGGCAGCTTGGTCGTGATGATCACCTGCGACCGGTCGACACCGGACGCGTCGACGCCACGGCCCACGTCCTCCTCGTTGCGGTAGTTCACCGCGGTGTCGATCAAGCGGTAGCCGGCACGCAACGCACTGACGACCGCTTCCACGGCCTGCTGGCCTCGCAGCGGATAGGTGCCGAACCCGATCGCCGGTAGGTCAAGGACTCCAGACTGGTCGGCCATGCGCCCCTCGTCCATCGAGCTGTCGCGGTCAGGCTACGGCCGCCGTACCTGCGCCGCTTGGCCCACGGCCGGGGGCCACTGACTGCCTCCGGTTGCCATCACGACCGCCGGCGGGGCAGACGATCTGGAATGTGGCAGGGTGAGACAGTGGAGAACGGCAGGTCAGAAATTTTGAAGAATGGTAGGTTGACATATGAGGATAGTGGCCTGGTGAAGGGAGGATGGTCCGGTGGGGGCGGCGAGGCGGTACTGGCCACGCGTGGTCGACGCGGTGCTCAGTGAGCGCATGGCCTCCTCAGCCGCGGTGCTGATCGAGGGTCCCAAGGCCTGCGGCAAGACCGAGACCGCCTCGCAGAAGGCGGCATCGATGGTGCGTCTCGACGTCGATGAGGACGCACGGCAGGCAGCACAGATCGATCCCGGCCTGATCCTCGAGGGTGCGCGCCCACGCCTGATCGACGAGTGGCAACTCCACCCGCAGGTGTGGGATCACGTGCGTCGCCATGCCGATGCGAGTGGCCAGGTCGGGCAGTTCCTGCTCACGGGGTCCTCCACACCTGCCGACGACGTCCGTCGGCACTCAGGGGCAGGCCGGATCGCATCGGTCCGGATGCGCCCGATGACCCTCTACGAGATCGGTTCGTCATCGAGCGAGGTCTCCCTCACGCAGCTGTTCGCAGGCGACGAACCAGCAGCCTCGTCGGGCCGGACCGAACTGCGCGACGTCCTCGACCTGCTCGTCACCGGCGGATGGCCGCAGCAGCTGCAGCGGCGCGATCCACGGTTCGTCATCGACTACCTGGACCAGACCACTCACCTCGACATCAATGCGGTTGCCGGCGCCGACGGCCGACAGCCCGCGCGCAGGCGCGACCCGAAGAAGGTCCTCGCCTGCATCCGGTCCCTGGCCCGCAACGTCGCGACCGCCGCGAGCGCGCGGTCCATCGCCGCCGATACCGGCCTCTCGCGTGAGGCGGTAACCGACTACCTCGCAGCACTCGAGCGGCTGATGATCCTCGAGGAGCAGCCGGCGTTCAACGTCCACCTGCGCTCCTCGAGGAACCTGCGCTCGACCCCGCACCGACACCTGGTCGACCCCTCCCTGGCGACAGCTGCGCTCCGGGTCGACACCGACGGGTTGCTCCGCGACCTGAACTACGCCGGCCTGCTGTTCGAGTCGCTCGTCGTGCGCGACCTTCGGGTCCTGTCGCAACCGCTGGAAGCGTCCGTGATGTACTTCCGCACCGACCACCACGAGATCGACCTCGTCCTCCAGCGGCCTGATGGCACCTGGGGCGCGATCGAGGTCAAGCTCGGCGGTGAGGACCTGATCGAGCAGGGCGCTGCTTCGCTGCTCGAAGCGGTGTCATCGATCGACCTGGTACGGGCCGGAGCTCCCGCATTCATGGCGATCGTCACCGCAAGCGGGCGCTACGCCTACCGGCGCGACGATGGCGTCTGTGTCGTGCCACTGACGACCCTCGCGCCCTGACCGGACCGAAACACGCCAGCAGAAACACGCCAACCAACGAGACACGACGCCCTGGTTGCCCCGATCGCGGCACCGACCGCTTCCCGACGAGGACACACCAAGGACACACAAGAGGCCGTGGATCGGGGTGAGGCGCGGCTCCTGCTGCGGGAGCGACCATGGGGGGACGAAATCCCCTCAGTCGAGGTCGAGCGCATCGCCGACGGCCACCCGCCCGGGTGCGGCGACGAGCGCGCCGACCGCGAGGTTCCCGCCGCGCTCGCGGTGGATGGCACGCAGCACCTCACGGTCGACCTCCAGGCCCGGTTGGGCGCGAGTGACCATCACGCAGCGGTCGATGTGCTTGACGATGTCGAGCTCCGCCGTGCCCAGCCGCACCCGCGAGCCGACGAGCGCGTCCTCGCCACCGCCGTCGAGCAGCACGTTGACGCGGAAGCGGGCCGGCGCCCAGCTGCCCAGCGTGGTCGTCGACACCAGCGAGACCCGCGTACGTCGGCTGTCGTGCCAGGCATGCCCCGGCCCCTGCCACGTCACCCAGTCGGACTCGTGCTCGGCGTCCATCGGGTTCTCGTAGGTGCCACCCGTCGCTCCGGCTCGGGCCAGGCGCACCGGGCGGCCCAGCCATGCGGACAGGGCCTCGTCGGTCTCCAGCGGTCGGCCGTCCGGCAGGGTGATCTCGACCCGATCGTCGTGCCAGCTGGCGGCCGCGGTCAGCAGCTGTGGCTCGCGTCGAGCGGTCAGCACATGGCCCGTCGCGAGATCCACGATCCCGAAGGCGCGATCACCGGGGATGCCGTGCTCTCCCACGTCGGTGGCCTCGAGCGCCTCACCCTGCATCGACTTGACCGGGTAACGCCATACCGCGGCAACTCGAACCATGTCACCACCTCGGTTGTCGAACCCGTGAACCCGTCGGCCAGCGCGGTCGCACGCAAGCTCAGCTCGCCGCGGCCTCAGTAGCGAGCACGCTGGTGAAGAACCCGCGGCCGTCCATCCCCCCGGCTAGAGCCGGGTCGACCGCATGCTCGGGGTGGGGCATGATCCCGACGACGTTACCCGCGGCGTTGGCCACTCCGGCGATGCGCCGGGCCGAGCCGTTGGGATCGTGCCCGGGGGCGTAGCGCAGCACCACCCGGCCCTCGGCCTCGAGCCGATCGAGGGTCTGCGCATCCGCGTGGTAGCGCCCCTCGCCGTGCTTGACGGGCACGACGATCGTGCGGCCCGGCGCGTAGTCACCGGTCCAGGCCGTCGCAGCGGTCTCGACCGTCAGTGGCACGTCGCGGCAGACGAAGCTCAGTCCGGCGTTGCGCAGCAGCGCACCGGGGAGCAGGCCGGCCTCGCACAGCACCTGGAAGCCGTTGCAGATGCCGAGTACCGGCCCGCCATCCTCGGCGAACGCCGCGATCGAGCCCATCACCGGCGCACGGTGGGCGATGGCACCGGCCCGCAGGTAATCGCCGTAGGAGAACCCGCCGGGCAGGATCACCGCCTCGACGCCGTCCAGACCGGTGTCGGTGTGCGCGAGCACGACCGGCCGCCCCCCGCAGCGCTCGACGGCGCGGGCGGCGTCCCGGTCGTCCAGTGAGCCCGGGAAGGTCACCACACCGATGCGCACGAGGGCCTCCTGAGGCTGGGGTGGACATGCTCGCCGTCGCGGCTACGTCCACCGGATGGAGCACGGCCGCAACCTAGCGGCCGGTGCTCAGCGGTCGTCACGGAAGCCGACCTCCAGTAGCGCACCGGCCGGGTCGTCGAGGGCGAGCAGCTCATCGACGTCCCGGCAGCCGCGCGGACGCTCGTCCCCGGTGACCTCCAGACGCTCGCACGCCCGGCGCTCGGCCTCAGCCCCGTCTAGCTCGGTGGTGACGCCGACGGGCTCACCCGGCCAGGCCTCATCGGCGATGAGCACCAGCTGGTGCACGAGGGCGGGTCCGGCCAGCGCCGCGTCCTGGAACTGGAACTTCGCGTTGAGCTCCACGACCACGCGCTCGTCCTCGACCCGTGCCGAGGACTCCACCCCCGACAGCTCGAAGGTGGCCATGCGCAGCTGGCCGTCCGCTGCGATCCACTCGACCAGTCCCTCCCGGGCCTCGGGAAAGTCGCCGCTCTCGATCAGCTCGCACGCGGACGCCAACGCCCTGCCCGCTGCCGAACGCGACCCCTCATCGCCGACCAGACGGATGGCCTGGCCGCAGTCCGGTCCGGGCTCCACCTCCCTGGTCTCGGCCAGCTGCGCCTCGCCGCGCTCGATGGTGACCCGCCCGTCGCCCGCCGGCCGTCGTTCGGCCGCCGAGAGCGGCTCGCGGTCGATGGCGAGGAACCCCCAGATGGTCACCCCGATCGCCACGGGCACCAGGATCAACATCAGCACGACGAACCAGCGCGGCAGCACGGTCTCGCCCGTCGCAACGG
>JBKGZF010000207.1:0-4842 GCA_046545715.1 Nitriliruptoraceae bacterium
GTCGTCGCCGGCGAGGAGGTCGAGGTTGCCGGCACGAGCGAGCCCGGCGCCACGATCGAGGTCGAAGGTGAGCAGACCGAGGTGGACGAGGACGGTGCGTTCTCGGTCACCCTCGAGCAGGCCCCCCAGGAACGCATCAGCCTGGTCGCCACCGACCGCGCTGGCAACCAGAGCGACGACGGGGTCGACCTGGTCACCGTGCCCTCACGCGTGGAGGTCGATCACGTACGCGCCGTGCACGTCTCGTTCTGCGCCTGGACCAGCCCATCGCTCAAGGAGCCGATCCTCGAGCTGATCGACGAGGGACTGATCAACGCCGTCCAGCTCGATCTCAAGGACGAGTCCGGCACGATCGGCTTCCACACCACCAACGAGTTCGCCGCGATGACCGGCGCCGCCGAGGCGCCCTGCAACTTCGACCTGGATGAGGCCGTCGCCGAGCTGCACGACCTCGGTGTCCCGGTGATCGGCCGCATCGTCGCCTTCGCCGATCCGCAGCTCGCCCAGTGGGCCTGGGAGCACGACGAGCGTGACATGGTGATGCAGGACGCCGACGGTGAGATGTACGTCGGTCGGTACGCCGGGTTCGCCAACTTCGCCCACGAGGACGTCGTCGACTACAACCTCGACATCGCCGAGGAAGCGGCCGCCGCCGGCGTCGACCACATCCTGTGGGACTACATCCGCAAGCCCGACGGGGTCGACGCGCGCTTCCCCGGGCTCGAGGGCGAGCCTGGTGATGCGGTCCTCGCCTTCACCGAGCGCGCCGACGAACGGGTCACCCGCTACGGCGCCCAGCACGGCGCGTCGGTCTACGGCGTCTCCGGTGACCGCCCGAAGGAGGTCGCCCAGCCGATCGAGCAGATGGCGCACCACCTCGACTACGTCGCCCCGATGCTCTACCCCAGCCACTGGGGGCCGGGCGAGTACGACGTCGCCGACCCGCTGATGCAGCCCTATGACATGATCAGCGCGGGGCTCGAGGCCTTCTTCGACGCGACCGAGGGCAAGCGTGCCCGGGTCACGCCGTGGCTCGAGGACTCCAACTATCCCATCAGCCTCGGCTACCCCGACCGTCGCAGCTATGTCGAGAAGCAGATCGAGGCGACCTACGACGCCGGGCTGCGCGAGTGGCTGCTGTGGGACTCCTCGGTGCGCTACACCGAGAAGGGGATGCTCCAGCCGGACGACTGACCACCCCCGCGAGCCGGCCCGCGCTGCACGGGGTCGGCCGCACGGGATCGACCGCACGCGATCGACCGCGCGATGCGAGAAGCTGGGCATACTCCCAGTTTCTCGCATCAGCCGCCGCGCCAGCGGGGAGGCTCGAGGCCGAGCTGCTCACCGCGGGCGACCAGGGCAGCGTCGATAGCGGCCCGTAGCGCACGTCGGTCACGCAGATCGCGCGCCGTGACGTAGACCAGGCGGATCCCGACTCGGCTGAGCTCCTCGTCGCGGACGGTGTCGGCCCGCCGGCCCGCCTCGGTCGCGTGGTCGGCTGCGCCCTGATACTCGACGCCGAGCCGCAGCGAGCGGAAGTACCAGTCGACGCAGCGGTGGGGCGTGACCCACACCTGGGGCTCCGGTGCCGGGGCGAAGCCGCACAGCACCCGGCCGAGCCGCCGCTCCCCGTCGCCGGTGGCGGCGGTTCCGTCGAGCCGCAGCAGCTCATGGTCGCCCAGCGCACCGGACAGCCCGAGCTGCTCGGCCCGCCGCCGTAGCTGGCCGGGCCGCAGCTGCCCGGCCCAACGCAGCTGATCGTGGGTCAGGCGCAGCCGGCGAGGTGGCAGCCCGCCGAGCACCAGCGCATCGAGCAGCGCATCGACCGGGCCGGCGACCCGGACCTGACCGAGGTAGCTGACCGGACGATCCGGCTCACGGTCGAGCGCGAGGGAGAAGCCGATGCCAAGCGCGCGGACCGGCGCCGGGCGCAGGATGACGTACCTGCGGTCGAGGACCACGTCCGGCGGGCCGGTCAGCTCGACGGCAGCGGGACCGCTGACGGTGGCGACGGGCCCCACCCGCAGGGCCGCCGCGAGCGCGTCTCGGTGACGGTGGACGGTGCCTCCACGCACCGCGTAGACGCCACGCTCGACCCGCTCGAACGCGCCGCTGCGCAGCAGATCGTCGATGCGCTGCCGACCCAGGTGGGGTGGGAACTGCCGTCGGGCGATCACCCCCAGCTGCTGCCTGGCGAGCTCGCGGACCTCGACCGGTAGCTGCACACCCTCGCTCCCCTGCGACCTCGCGGCAAGCCTGCCGCGCGACGCGGCCACGGCTGGGCTCGGCCACCGGCGCGGTGTGGACGACCGGGCTGCGATGCCTAGGTGGCACCCACGACCGGGCTGCCATGCCGAGGTGGCACCGACGATCGGGCCGGGACGTCGAGGTGGTGCGGACGCGCGCGGCGTCGATGCCGCTCGCAGCGCAGCGGCTCAGGCGGGCGTGGCCGGTCCGAGCGCGTCGTCCAGCAGCTGGCGCAGCTCCTGCTCGTGGACGACGTGCTGACCGGCGGCCGGGGAGGCCGAGGGCACGCGTGAGGCCTGCCGCAGGTACCGGTCCCCGCCGAGCGCGTCGAGCAGGTTCCACAGCCGGCCGTCGACGAAGCCCCATGCCCCCATGTTCTGCGGCTCCTCCTGGACCCAGCACACATCGGTGGCCGACGGGTAGGCCGTGAGCACCTGCCCGATCTGCTCCTCGGGGAAGGGGTAGAGCTGCTCGACGCGGACCACGGCGGCGCGGGCCTTGCGCTCGTCGCGCGCGTCCATCAGGTCGTAGGCGACCTTGCCCGAGCACAGCAGGACACTGTCGACCTCGTCGCGCCCGTGACCGTCCCCGTCGAACCGGGGATCGTCGACGACCTCGAGGAAGCGACCCGAGGTCAGCTCGTCCACCGAGGAGAACGCCTTCGGTGAGCGCAGCAGCGACTTCGGGGTGAAGATCACCAGGGGCTTGCGTACGTCACGGTGCATCTGTCGCCGCAGCACGTGGAAGTACTGCGCCGCGGTGGTCGCGTTGACCACCTGGATGTTGTCCTCGGCACACAGGACCAGGAACCGCTCGATCCGCGCCGAGGAGTGCTCGGGGCCCTGACCCTCGAAGCCGTGTGGCAGCAGCAGCACGAGACCGGAGGTCTCGTCCCACTTGTCCTCCGCCGCCACGATGAACTGGTCGATGATGACCTGAGCACCGTTGACGAAGTCACCGAACTGAGCCTCCCAGCACACCAGGGCGTCCTTGGCGTGCACCGAGTAGCCGTACTCGAAGCCGACCACGGCGTACTCGCTGAGCAGCGAGTCGTAGATCGACCAGCGCCCCTGGTCGGCGTCGAGCGTGGACAGCGGCAGGTACTCCTCGCCGGTGTGGTAGTCGACCTGGACGGCGTGGCGCTGCGAGAAGGTGCCGCGGCGCGAGTCCTGTCCCGTGAGCCGGACGTCGGTGCCCTCCAGCAGCAGCGAGCCGAAGGCCAGCGTCTCGCCCAGCGCCCAGTCGATCCGGCCCGATGCGTAGCGCTCACGCGCCTTGTTGAAGATCCGGTCGAGCTTGGGATGCCGAGTGAAGCCCTCGGGCTCACCGAACTGGACGGCGGCGATGCGGTCGAGCCGTTCCTTGGCGACGCCCGTCTCGACCGGGGGCAGCACGCCGTGCTCCTCGGGGCGGATCGCCTGCGGGGGTTCGGGCGGTGCGCCCTGGCGGGTCGCATCGAACGCTTGCTGCAAGCGGGCCTCGAAGTCCTCCAGGAACCGTTCGGCCTGCTCGATCGAGATGTCACCGCGACGCACCAGCTGCTCGGTGTAGAGCTTGCGCACCGACCGGCTGGCGTCGATCGTCTCGTACATCTGCGGCTGGGTGAACGACGGGTCGTCGGCCTCGTTGTGGCCGTGTCGCCGGTAGCAGACCAGATCGATGACGATGTCGCGGTGGAAGCGCTCCCGGTAGGCGTAGGCCAGCCGCGCGACGCGCACGACGGCCTCGGGGTCGTCGCCGTTGACGTGCAGGATTGGGGCCTGGACGGTCTTGGCGACGTCGGTGGCGTAGAACGACGACCGCGAGGCCTCCGGGGCGGTGGTGAAGCCGACCTGGTTGTTGATCACCACGTGGATCGTGCCACCGGTGCGGTAGCCGGGCAGCTGGGAGAGGTTGAGCGTCTCGACCACGACGCCCTGGCCGGCGAAGGCCGCGTCGCCGTGCATCAGCAGCGGCAGCACCGGGGCTGCCGCGTCCGGGTCGGCTCGCTCGTAGCCGTCCTGCATCGCCCGGGCGAGCCCTTCGACCACCGGGTTGACCGCCTCGAGGTGGGAGGGGTTCGGCGGCAGCCGCAGCGCCACCTCGGCGCCCGACCGGGCGCGATAGGAGCCGCTGGTGCCGAGGTGGTACTTGACGTCCCCGGAGCCCTGGACGGTGTCAGGATCGATGTGCCCCTCGAACTCGCCGAAGATCTGCTGGTGGGACTTGCCGACGATGTTGGACAGGACGTTGAGTCGACCGCGGTGGGCCATGCCCATCACGACGTCGCGGACCTCGCCGTCGGCAGCCTGCTCGCAGACCGCGTCGAGCAGCGGGATCAGCGACTCGGCGCCTTCGATCCCGAAGCGCTTCTGACCGACGTACTTGGTGTGCAGGAAGGACTCGAAGGCCTCCGCCGCGTTGAGCCGCTCGAGGATCCAGGTCTGATCCTCGGGCGCCAGCTGCCAGCTGACGCCCTCGACCTGCTCGCGGATCCAGGCCTTCTGCTCAGGGTCGAGGACGTGGCCGTACTCGATGCCGATCGTCCGGCAGTAGGCGTCGCGCAGCACGCCGAGGATGTCGCCGAGCTCCATCTGGCGTGACCGGCCACCGACG
>JBKGZF010000208.1:0-4822 GCA_046545715.1 Nitriliruptoraceae bacterium
GCGTGAGATCGAGCACCGGCTCCTCGCTCGTCTCCGGGCCTGTCACGCGGAACCCGGCACGTCCCGCGAGATCCTCGAGCTCGGCCTGCAACCGCTCTGCGCCGAGCGTTTCGGCCTCGCGGTGCCCCTGTTCGATCTCGGTGCGAGCTTCGCCGCTCGTGTTCGAGGCAAGCAGCGCCTCGGCGAGGCGCCAGCGGTCGTAGACGCGCCAGTAGGCGTGCCGCTCGCTGCTGAGCAGCTCCCTCCAGACCACCCGATCATGGTCCGTGGCGCGGGAGAGCTCGGCCTGTGCGCGCGCCACATCGCGCGCCAGGCCCCACGGTCGGGTGATCGTTCCCCTGCTGGTCGACGCCGATCGCTGCAGTCGCTCTACCGATTCCCGCGCCGCCTCGAGCCGCTTCGCCCGACGCCGGGTCGAGGATCGCAGGGCAGCATCGATCTGCGTCCGGGTGAGGTGGACGAGCGGATGAGCGTCGACCTGCCACGATGCATCGGCAGCGAGCGCGGCGTCACACGCGTCCCGGACCCGCTCGACATCGCCGGTGAGTGCACCTGCAAGCGCATCGAGTTCGTACCAGGGGCGGCGCAGCTGCCGATCCTGCGTCGCTCCAGCGTCACGCGCTTCCTTGAGCTTCGCAGCGGCCGCCGCGCTACGGCCCTGGTAGAGATGCATCAGAGCTTGGATCTCCTGCAGGGCGATGTGGTGAGGGCCGCTCAGCTCGTGGCGGGCTGCTCGCTGCAGCACCTGTGTTGCCTTCTGCCAGTTGCCCACGGTCAGCAGCTGCCAGGCAAGCCTGGAGGCGACGTAGGCGCTGGCGGCCTCACGATCCGCGCCAGCGTCGAGCCAGGCGAGTGCGTGCCAGAGCAGCGCCTCGGATTCCTCGTGCCGCTCGGCCGTGACCAGCGCGGCAAGCAGGTCGTGGTAGGCCCAGGTCAGCAGGTCGGTATCGCCCTCCTGCTCGGCGATCTCCCGGGCACGCTCCAGCGAGTCGATGCCTTCGGTTTGGCGCCCATCGGCGACCATCCTGCCGCCAAGCAGCATCAGTGCGATCGATTCAGGATGTCGCGCCCCCGCGCTGCGGGCCGCTTCCAGGGCATCCTGCGCCGGTGCTTCGGCTGCATCGAGGCCGACCAGCGTGGCCACCCCCCTGGCGTACCAGGCGAGTGCGGTGGCGTGCTGCTCGGCAGGCAGGTCGTCGTCCTCGAGGGCCAGCACGTGCTGGATCTCGCGCATGGCCCCGTCGCCATCGCCGCTGCGGTAGAGGGCGAGCGAGTAGCGGCGACGGAGTTCCGCCTCCCTTGGAGCTCCCCCAGGCCCGCCGGTGGCCAGGGCCGCGCGGAGGTGGCGCGCTTCACGGTCGTAGTCGCCTGCTCGGTGGGCTGCGTCGGCCGCGGCGGCGTGGACCTCCGATCGTGACGGTGATGTCTCGTCGGGGGCGTGTCCCCAGAGCGACAGGGCCCGCTCGTAATGACGCAGGCCCGCAGCGTGTGCTCCCATCTGCTGTGAGCGCTCGGCTGCGTCGAGGGTGGCGCGGAAGGCCTCGGTGTACACCTGCGCGGCTTCCCAGTGGTGGGCCAGCTCGGCTGCGAGGTTCCCGTCGTCCTCGCTCGCCGGTCCGTCGCTCGATGAGAGTGCCTCGGCGATCCGGCGGTGCAGCGGGGTTCGTTCCGTGGCCAATAGCTCGGCGTAGACGGCCTCCTGGCTGAGGGCATGGCGGAAGGCGTAGCGCCCATCGTCGCTCTCCACCAGCAGGTAGCGGTCCACCGCTGGACGCAGCGCGTCTGCGAGCTCTCGTCCCAGCAGGCCCGTGATCGTCTCGAGCAGACGGGGACTGACCGGCCGGCCGGCTGCGGCGACCAGCTCGGCCAAGTGGCGTGTCTGCTCTGGCAGCGACCCCAACGGGGCGAGCAACACGTTTCGGAGGGTCTCGGAGAGCGCCCCCTGGCCGTGCTCGCGGTACTCAGCCAGCAACTCCTCGACGAAGAACGGGTTGCCCTCGGTTCGCGTGGCGATCTCGTCGACGAGCGCGGGGTCGGGCTCGTTCTCGACCAGGGTCGCGATCTGTGCGGCGACCTCCGCCCGGCTCAGCGGCTCTAGGTGGAACTGCTTGACACCAGAGACACGTGCGAGCTCACCCAGCGGTCGCCGTCGCGGGTGACGAGGGCCTAGCTCGTCGCTGCGCATGGTGCCGATCACGAGCAGCCGTGCATCGCCGAGGTTGGCGGCCAGATAGCGCAGGAGCGACAGCGTCGAGGGGTCCGCCCAGTGCAGGTCCTCGAAGGCAACCACCAGCGGCTGCTCGGTGGCGAAGCGCTGGAACGCATCGAGGACCGCTGAGAACAGCGTGGCCTGCGTCCCCAAGGGCATGGGCTCTGCTGGTACCACCTGCTCGCTCGACACCTGGGGGACGAGCCGGGTGAGTTCTGTCCGGCTCGGTCCAAGTACCGCGGCGAGTCGTTCGGCATCGAGCCCACGGACCAGCTGACGTAGTACCTCGGATACCGGCACGAACGGCAGGCCCTCATGGCCTACGTCGACACATCGGCCGACCAACACCGTCGATCGGTCGCACACCCTTGCCGTGAACGCCTCGAGGACGCGCGACTTGCCGACGCCGGCCTCGCCGCGGATCAGTACGAAGCCCGGCTGTCCCTGCTCAGCAGCCGCGAGCTCCGCTGTGAGCCCCTCGAGCTCGTCCTCTCGATCGATCAAGCGGGTGTCGGCCACGGCTGGACACCTCTTAGAGATCGACGGCGACATTGCTCCTACGGGCGGCTGGTCGCGAGATCTAAGTCGGTACGGAACCGTTCTAAGCAAGATGCCCGATGCGGCTGGAAGCGTCCTCGGGCCAACCTGGCTCTGCGTGTGATGACCGCGATGAACGCGATCACGGCCGCTTCTTGACGCGGCCGGATCGCCAGAGAGGAGGGACGGATGTTGTCATACCGCATCGTGTCCGTGGTGGCCCTCGTAGGAGCCCTCGTCCTGCTCGGTGTGCCCGTGCTCGCAGCACCCGGGGAGACCGATCCCGAGATTAACGCACAGCTCGCGCAGGTGCGCCGGGCGACGAGCCAGTACCAGGACATCGAGGCCGCGGAGGCGGCCGGCTACCAGCTCGATGACCAGTGCGTTCCCGGCATGGGTTACCACGCCCTGCGGGTCCCCTTCGACGAGGTCGACGACGAGGTTGACTACCTCGATCCAGAGGCGCTCGTCTACGCGCCCGGGGACGACGGGCTCGAGCTCGTCGCCGTGGAATACCTCTCCTCGGAGGCGGACACGTCGCTGTTCGGCCGAAGCTTCGACCCTGCGCACGGCCCCGTGCCACCGTCGCTGCACGCCTGGGTGTGGCGGGGCAACCCCGATGGCGTGTTCAGCCCGACCAACCCGAACATCACCTGTCCCGAGCAGTGAGAGGATCGGGGGCTCCCAGCAGCGCGGGAGCCCCCTCGCTCATCTGCTCAGCTGTCGCGGTGGGCTGGGACGTGACGTCGTCTCAGGTGGCGTCGGGGACGGGGGCAGGTGCCTCGTGGATCACACGCGTCTGGTACCGCCACCGCCAGGTAGCCGCAGCGGCGAGGACGATGAACGGGAGGAGCAGCAGGTTGAGCCGCGCCCACCCTGCGGTGTGGAGCAGGACCCCGGCGAGGAGCGAGCCGATGGCGACGGCGGTGAAGATGACCAGCTCGTTGAGCCCCTGGACCTTGCCTCGCTCCGCGGCGGTGTGCGTGGTGGCGAGGAGGGCGCTGCCGCCGACGAACAGCAGGTTCCAGCCCACGCCGAGCAGGATCAGCGCGAGCAGGTAGTGGGCCATGGTCGCACCGGCGACGGCGGTGGCGGTGGATCCGGCGAGCACGGCGGCTCCCGCGAGCAGGATCGGCGCGTGCCCGAAACGGGCGATGAGGTGGCCGGTGACGAAGGAGGGGACGAACATGCCCAGCACGTGCCACTGCATGACCGTGGCGGCCTGGGCGAGATCGAACCCGGAGCGCTGCATCGCAAGCGGGGTGGCGGTCATGACCAGGATCATGATCATGTAGCCGACGGTCGCGGTGACCATCGCGACGCGGACGGCCGGTTGGGCCACGATCTCACGGAGGCTGCGCTGGTGGCCGGTGCGGGCTTCGTGCTCGTTGGGGATCCGCAGGCCGAGGTGCAAGCCGGCACCGACGACGGCGAGTGCGACGAGCACGGCGTAGGGGCCCGCATCGGTGACCGCGAGGAGATCGGTGGCTCGCGAGGCGTTGAGGGGACCGAGGAAGGCAGCAGCGACCCCGCCGGCGAGCACCAGCGAGATGGCTTGGTTCTGGAACGCAGGCGAGGCGGCGTCGGCCGCGGCGAACCGGTGGTAGTTGGCGAAGGCCTGGTAGACGCCCAGCAGCAGGTTCCCGGCACTGAACAGCCAGAACGAGCCGGCAGCGATCCCGAGGATCGAGAGGGCTCCGCCACCGGCGCCACCTAGCAGCACGCCCACGAGGAACCCGGTGCGTCGCCCCAGGCGCTTCATCAGCAACGATGCGGGCAGCGCTGCGATGACCACACCGATCATCATCATCGCGACCGGGAGGGTCGCGAGCGCCGGGTTCGGCGAGAGGCGTTGACCGACGAGGCCGCTGAGCGTCATCACGGTGATGGCAGCGATCAGGAACAGCGCCTGATTGGCTGCGAGGATCGCGACGTTGAGACGCTCGCGGGTCGTGGCGATGGCCATGCCGGCTGTCCGGATCGGTGTCGTGGTGGAGGTGGTCAGCGAGTTAGGAGCTGGTTGGCTGCGGAGCGTGCTACGGCACGCTCCGCGGTACGGGTCAACGGGCGGAGGTG
>JBKGZF010000209.1:0-4821 GCA_046545715.1 Nitriliruptoraceae bacterium
GTGCAGCTCAGGGTCGGCGTGGGGCTCGTCGCGGGTGTTCATCAGCGGACGCTTGAGGGTGGTCTCCAGCCCCACCTCGACCTCGAAGAAGTCGGCGCGCTGCGAGAGCTGGAAGGGGACGTCGTCGCTGAGCTCGCTGCCCAGGCGGCCGGCGCCGACGTAGATCAGACGGCTGACGAAGAACGGCAGCAGCTGGCGGGTCAGCCGCCCGAAGGGGACGCTGCGTGGCACCAGGTAGTTCTCGTGGGTGCCGTAGGCCGCCCCCTTGCCGTCGGTGTTGTTCTTGTGCACCAGCACCCGGCTGCCTTGGGGCAGCGTGCGCGTCGCACGTGCAGCGGCATCCTCCAGGATGCGCTCACCGGCCTTGTCCCAGATGACCAGATCCCGCGCGTTGGAGCATTCGGGGGTGGCGTACTCGGGGTGGGCGTGATCGACGTAGAAGCGGGCGCCGTTGGTCAGCACGGTGTTGGCGAGCCCGAGCTCGTCGTCGATCGCGGCCTCGTGCGGGTCCGCTGACTGGTACCCGCGGGCGTCGCGCAGCGGATCCTCGTCGGTGTGATCCCAGCCGACGTCGCGGTCGCCCGGGTCGCGGTAGGCGCCGACGACCAGTGACGAGGCGAGGACCGGGTTGACCTCCTGCGGACCGTCGACGGCGATGCCGTACTCGGTCTCGACGCCGACGTACTTCGGTGTCGCCACGCGTGCTCCTCCACCCGCCGGCGACGCGGGGCTGGCCGTCGCCGCAGGGTTGATCGGGCGCTAGAGGTACTGCCCCGGTGCGAGGTTCTCGATCGACCGCCCGGGCTGCTCGTCGCCGCTGAGCAGGGTGCGCACGTAGACGATCCGCTCCCCCTTCTTGCCGCTGATGCGGGCCCAGTCGTCCGGGTTGGTCGTGTTGGGAAGGTCCTCGTTCTCGCGGAACTCGTCACGGATAGCGGTCAGCAGGTCCTCGGTGCGCAGGCCACGGTCACCTGCGGAGATCAGGCGCTTGATCGCGAGCTTCTTGGCCCTTGCGACGACGTTCTCGATCATCGCCCCCGAGTTGAAGTCACGGAAGTAGAGCACCTCCTTCTCACCGTTGGCGTAGGTGACCTCGAGGAACTCGTTGTCGCGGTCGGCGCTGTACATCTTGTCGACGGTCCGGTCGATCATCCGACTGACGGCCCGTGCGGTATCGCCGGCCTCGGTGGCCTCGTCCTCGGAGATGGGCAGCCGCTCGTGGAGGTAGATGCCGAAGATCTCGCGTGCGGCGGCCGCGTCGGGGCGCTCCACCTTGATCTTCACGTCGAGGCGTCCCGGGCGCAGGATCGCCGGATCGATCATGTCCTCGCGGTTGGAGGCGCCGATGACCACGACGTCCTTGAGGGACTCCACCCCGTCGATCTCAGCCAGCAGCTGGGGCACGATCGTGGTCTCCACGTCGGAGGAGACGCCCGTCCCGCGCGTGCGGAACAGCGACTCCATCTCGTCGAAGAACACGATCACCGGGAAGCCCGCGGCCGACTTCTCCCGGGCGCGCTGGAAGATCAGCCGGATCTGGCGCTCGGTCTCGCCGACGTACTTGTTGAGCAGCTCCGGGCCCTTGACGTTGAGGAAGTAGCTGCGCACCCCCTCGCGGCCGGTGCGCTCGGCCACCCGCTGGGCGAGCGAGTTGGCGACCGCCTTGGCGATCATGGTCTTGCCGCAGCCGGGCGGGCCGTACAGCAAGATCCCCTTGGGTGCGCGCAGCTCGTGCTCGACGAACAGGTCCGCGTAGAGATAGGGCAGCTCGACGGCGTCGCGGATCGCCTCCACCTGATCGCCCAGGCCGCCGATCTCCTCGTAGGTGACGTCGGGGACCTGCTCGAGCACCAGCTGCTCGACCTCGGCCTTGGGGATGCGCTCGATCGCGGTGCCCGAGCGCACGTCGACCAGCACCGAGTCACCGGCCTTCAGCGGCAGCTCGCGCAAGGGGGCCGAGAGCCCGACGACGCGCTCGTCATCGCCCTGGCCGATCACCAGCACCCGATCATCGCCCAGGAGCTCGGCGATCGCCATGATCTCGCCGCGGTCGTCGAACCCGGCGGTGGCCACGACGTTCATCGCGTCGTTGACGCGCACCTGCTGGCCGGGCTCGAGGGTGGTCAGGTCGATCTCCGGGGACGCCCCCACCTCCAGCTTGCGACCCGACACGGTGACCGTGGCCGTCTCCCCGTCGTCGCTGACGGCGAGCAACGTGCCGTAGGTCTGTGGCGGCGCAGAGAGACGCTCGACCTCGTCCTTGAGCCCGTCGAGCTGCTCGCGGGCCGAGCGCAGGGTCTCGGTGAGCTTGGCGTTGCGCGCCAGTGCGCTCTGCAGCTCGCCACGGGTCTCCAGCAGCCGCTCCTCGAGCACCCGGATGCGGGTCGGAGCGCTCGCGAGACGGCGTCGCAGGAGCTCGAGCTCCTCACGCAGGACCTTGAGCTCGGCGCGCAGATCGTCGGGATCGTCGATCTCGTCGGGATCGCGCGGGTCGCGACCGGACGTGCCCGCGGCGAGCTCCTCGAGCTCCTCGAGCTCCCATGCCTCGGAGGAGCCCTCGAGCGACCCGTGCTCCTCCTCCGGCGAGGCCGAGGAGCGGCGCTCACCGGGCTGCGCGGCGCCGTCGCGCTGGTCGTGCTGCTCCTCGCCGGGCACCCGGTCCGGTCCCTCGCCCGACGACGCTGGGATCCGAGCCACGTACGGCCTCCTGGCTGCGGGTTGAGGGAGCGGGCATCCCTGCCCCTCCGCGGCTCACGAGTGTACGGCAACCCTCGTGCACGTCAGCGGGTGGATGTGCTGGTCACCCGCCTCAGGCGTCGGGCTCCACCGGACGGGTCGCGTCGCTCGCCTCCCAGTCGATCCGGCCGAAGCTGTCGGACTTGCGTCGGCCCCGTCGCGGTCCGCCCTCCGCGGCCGACGGCAGGCGTCGGGCGGTGGTGAGGAACGCGGTGTGGGCGACCATGCGGTGGGCGGGGCGCACGGCCAGGCCGTCGACGTCCCACGGCCGGACCAGGGTCTCGGTGGTCCGCAGCTGTCCGAAGCGTCCATCATCGGTGAGCGTGTCGCTGAAGCGCATCACCTGGGGAACGCCAGGGGTGTAGGCCAGCACGATGCCACCCGGCGGCAGGGCCGCCGCGGCGGCGGGGACCACCGTCCATGGTTCGAGCAGGTCGAGCACAACCCGGTGCACGGTCAGCGCTGCGAGGTGCTCGCAGACATCGCCCACCGTCAGCTCCCAGTTCGCCGGAGCCCCACCGAGGAAGCGCTCGACGTTGCGGCGTGCCACCGAGGCGTGGTCCTCGCGCCGCTCGAAGGAGATCACGCGGCCCTGCTCGCCGACCGCGGCCAGCAACGCCAGGGTCAGCGCGCCCGAGCCGGCACCGGCCTCGACCACCGTGGCACCCGGGCGGACGTCGGCTGCGGCGACGATCATCGCCTGGTCCTTGGGGTAGACCACCTGGGCACCCCGCTTCATCTTGAGGACGAAGTCCTCGCGCGTGGGCCGCAGCACGGACACCTGCATCCCACGACCGGTGCGCACCGAGGAGCCCTCAGCCACGCCGATCAGCGCGTCGTGATCGACCGTCCCGGCGTGGCTGTGCCACTGCTGACCGGGCTCAAGCGTGATCAGGTGGCGCCGTCCCTTGCGGTCGAGCAGCAGTACGAGCTCACCCGCGGCCAGCGGCGCGTCGGTGCCGGGCAGCTGCGGCACCCCGTCGGCGGTGTCCCGGCTCACACCGCCACCGGTGAGCGTCCCTTAGGCGCGGACATGCCGGCCAGCGGCAGGGCCTGGAGGATCTGCTCGCGCTGCCGGCAGAACGCGCAGACGGTCGTGGTGGTGGGCATGCCGCAGCGCTCGCAGTCGCGTACGGGCTGGCCCTCGTCCTCCTCGAGCGCATCGGCGAAGCGCTCGGCGTGGCGCTCCAGGAACCCGAACAGGAACTGCGCCTTGATCCCGGGTGAGGCCGCCTCGAGGGTGTCCATGGCGGCCTTGAGCTCGTGACCGGTGTTGCCGGCCACCAGCGGGCACTCCTCCACGACGTAGTCGATGCCCCGCACGACGCAGTAGGCGGCGGTCTCCCGCTCCGAGAGCCGGTAGAGCGGCTTGACCTTGCGCACCTGGTTGTCGCCGGTCGCCGGCAGCACGGGGTGCTGTCGCGCCAGGAAGTGGTCCTGCCACCGCAGCACGTTGCCGAGCAGGGTCGCCGACTCATCGTCGAGGTTGTGGCCGGTCAGCATCACGTCGTAGCCGTGGTCGACCGCCACCTTGTTGAACGCGTAGCGCTTGGACAGGCCGCACACCGCGCAGGTGGAGCGACCGCTCGCCGTGGCGCCGCTGGGGGTGGTGTAGCCGAACTCCTCCGCCAGGTCGACCACGTGCAACCGCGCTTCACGAGCTGCAGCGAAGTCCTCGCACACCTGCTGCGAACGGGCCGAGTACCCGCCGATGCCGAGGCCGACGTACAGCCCGTCGACCTGGTAGCCCATCGTCAGCAGGGCGTCCCACAGCGCGAGGGAGTCCTTGCCTCCCGACACCGTCACCAGCAGACGGTCGGCGTAGGAGAACATGCGCTCCCCACGTGTGACACCGGGCGGGTGGTCGATCGCCTTGCGGATCTGCCGGTGGACGTGGTCGGGCAGGTGCTGCGCGCACCAGGCAGCACGGTGTCGTGGCTCCTCGAGCACCGCCGGCTCGCGGCAGTCAGCGCACCGTGGCTGCGAGCTCGCGCCGCCGGAGACCACCGGGCGGACCTCCACCTCGGCGTCCTCGGGCAGCTCGCGCTCTGCGGTGACCAGCTCGCCGTCGAGGATCACCAGCAC
>JBKGZF010000210.1:0-4798 GCA_046545715.1 Nitriliruptoraceae bacterium
AGCTCGATCAGTGCGACGGCGAACAGGCCCGTGGCCAGCCCGACAGCAGCGGCCAGCCCGAGGATCGTGCCGGGAGCGCGGAACAGCTGCCCGCGCGATCGCTGGAACGCGATCACGCGCAGGAGCCCACGCAGACCCGGTCGGCGTCGCGGTGCAGCCGTCGGGCCCCCGGTATCGGCATCACCGGCGCCGGTGTCCATCGTGCCTCCTGGTGATCGCGCAGCCGCCCGGGGCGTTGCCGTCGGGCGCTCGTGGTCAGCTGCACCCCGCGGGACGCTACAGCTCACCGACCGCCCCGGTGCGCGCACGCGACCGCGCACCTCGTGGTCGGCTCAGACGTCGACGGTAACGCGACAGCGCCAGTGTCCGGGGGCCTCCTCGGCGAGGCTCAGCTGCGAGTAGGCGACACCTTTGGGCGCCGGACCCGTCACCTCCACGCGGTGACGATCGGTCAGCCACATGGCGACCTGCACCGCGCGACCGCGCCGCCGTACGCGTATCCGGACCGGGATGCCGTGGTCGGTGTCGAGCCGGTAGATGATCTCCTCGAGCAGGTCGACGAGTACCTGCTCGTCGCTGCCGGTGAGCTCAACCTCGGCCGTCCTGGCCCAGCCAGCACCCCTCACGTCAGCGCAGCTGGTCACCAGGGCGGTGGCTGCCTCCTCGAGGCAGGCGTCGACGGACCCGCCCCACGCCTCGATCACGATGTCTGCGGTGTGAGGAGCCAGCCGGTGGCCGCGTGCCCCCGCTGTGGTGGTCATCCCTTGACCACACCGATCGGCACGAGCCTGGCGACCCGACGCGCGAGGCCGGCCTGCTCGCACACCTCGATGATCTCGTCCACATCCTTGTAGGCCATCGGAGCCTCCTCGGGCAGGTCACGCAGGGAGCTGGCGCGGACCTCCACGCCCTGGCTGGCGAGCTCGTCACGCAGCCGGCCCCCGCCCTGGCCCTGTCGCTTGGCCTGGTGCCGGCTCATCGTGCGTCCGGCTCCGTGGGCGCACGAGGCGAACGCCTGTGAGGAGGCGACGCCCGCCATGACGTGAGACGAGGTGCCCATGGACCCGGGGATCAGCACCGGCTGTCCGACCGCTTGCAGATCGTCGGGCAGGTCCTTCGACCCGGGTGGGAACGCGCGGGTCGCGCCCTTGCGGTGGACGCACAGCCTGCGGGGATGTCCGTCGACCCGGTGGGTCTCGAGCTTGGCGAGGTTGTGGGAGACGTCGTAGACCAGCTCCAGCTGGCGGCTGCCGCCGACCGCGGCGAACGCATCGCGAGCGGCCTCGGTGAGCCACTGACGGTTCGCACGGGCGAAGTTGGCCGCCGCAGCGAGTGCGCCCAGGTAGGCACGTCCTTCGACGGAGTCCACCGGCGCGCAGGCGAGCTGCGCGTCGGGGACTTCGATGCCGTGCTCGCGCATCGCCCCACGCATGTGGCGGATGTGGTCGGAGCAGACCTGGTGACCGAGGCCACGCGAGCCGGTGTGGATCATCACGCACACCTGGCCTGGACGCAGGCCGAAGGCGTCCGCGGCCGGTGGATCGTGGATCTCGTCGACGATCTGCACCTCGAGGAAGTGGTTGCCGGATCCGAGCGAGCCGACCTGACCGAGGCCCCGTTCGATCGCGCGGTCGCTGATCTGGTCGGGGTCGGCGCCCTCGAGCCTGCCCTGGTCCTCGCACCGATCGAGGTCGCGCTGCTCGCCGCCCCCGAGCTCGACGACGGCCTGAGCGCCATCGAGGAGGATGCGGATGAGCTCCGCACGATCCGCGACCGCGTGGACGGCGCCGCGCCCCATGCCGCGCGGAGTGGCTGCCGCGAGGGCGTCCATCAACCGGCCGATCCGGTCGCGCAGCTCGGCGTGGTCGAAGGGGCTCGCCAGCAGCCGCACGCCGCACGAGATGTCGAACCCGACCCCGCCGGGTGAGACGACCCCAGCCCGATCGGCGTCGGTGGCGGCCACCCCGCCGATGGGGAAGCCATAGCCGAGGTGGATGTCCGGCATCGCGTAGCTCGCCTCGACCACCCCCGGGAGCATCGCCACCGCAGCGACCTGGTCGAGGCTGCGGTCCTCACCCAGGGCATCGATGAGAGCGGACGAGGCGAAGACGACCCCCGGCACGTGCATGCCGTCGCGGCGTTCCAGGCGCCAGCGCACGGGTGACTCCCGGATGAGATCCGTGCGCTCGGTGTGGGGTGCGACGTCCATCCGCTCCACCGCCAGGTTCGTCCGACCGTCCACGCACGTGACGTTCGGCCCGTGCTCGCCGCAGGAGGTTGCGGCAAGGTCGAGGTGGTACGGCCGGGTTGCACGGCCGGTACATGACGAGGGTACGTCCGGTCACGCTGCCGGGCTCGGAGGACGTCATGGACCCCTGGACACTGGTCTACGAGGGGTACGACCCCCAGGAGGAGGGGCTGCGCGAGGCGCTGTGCACGTTGGGCAACGGTGTGCTCGCCACGCGGGGCGCCGCTCCCGAGTGCCGTGCGGACGCCACGCACTACCCGGGGACCTACCGCGCCGGTCTGTTCAACCGGCTGGCTGACACCATCGACGGGGTCGAGGTGACCAACGAGTCGATGGTCAACCTGCCCAACTGGCTGGTGCTGCGGTTCCGGGTCGGGGACCGGCCATGGTTCAGCCCGGACGAGTCGGACCTCGAGGCCTACCGGCTCGTGCTCGATCTACGTCGTGGTGTGCTGACGCGCCACCTGCGGCTGCGGCTGCCTGGAGCCGGCCGCCTGTCGGTGGCACAGCGACGGATCGTCCACCAGTCACAGCCGCACCTGGCGGCGCTGGAGACCACCTTCTGTGCCGAGGGCTTCACCGCAGCCCTCCAGGTCCGCTCCGGGATCGACGTCGCGGTCCGCAACGCCGGCGTCGAGCGCTACCTCGGGCTCGCCGATCGGCACCTGACGGTGCTCGAGGCTCGCGGCCACGGCCAGGAGACCGTCGCCGCGGTGGTCGAGACCACCCAGTCACGTCTGCGGATCGCCGAGGCCGCCCGGACCCGGGTGACCACCCCGGAGGACGGAGGCTGCCGTGAGGTGCCACGGCGCTGGTTCGACGATGACGGCCAGATCGGACATGAGCTCGAGCTCGAGCTCGTCGACGGACGGCCGGTGACCGTCGAGAAGGTCGTGGCGGTCGTCGCGAGCGGCGACGCTGCGATCAGCGAGCCCTGCGAGACCGCGACGCGGCAGCTCGCGGATGCGCCGGGCTTCGACGAGCTGCTGCGCTCCCACGTCGCCAAGTGGGATCAGCTCTGGGACCGGTTCGGGATCCGGTTCGGCGACGTCGAGCGTGACAACCAGATCCTCAACCTGCACACCTTCCACGCGCTACAGACGACCTGCCACAACTCGATCGGCCGCGATGTCGGCGTGCCGGCGCGAGGCCTGCACGGCGAGGCCTACCGGGGTCACGTCTTCTGGGACGAGCTGTTCATCCTGCCCTACCTCGATCTGCGCCTGCCGGTGCTCGCCCGTTCCCTGCTGCTCTACCGCTACCGCCGGCTGGGGGAGGCGCGACGGCGTGCCCGACGGTCCGGCCATCCGGGAGCGAGCTTCCCCTGGCAGAGCGGCTCCGACGGCCGCGAGGAGAGCCAGCAGCGACATCTCAACCCGCTCTCGGGGGCGTGGGATCCCGACAACTCTGAGCTGCAGCGCCACATCGGCCTGGCGATCGCCTACAACGTGTGGCAGTACGTCCAGACCACGGCCGATGTGGAGTTCCTGCGCTACTACGGGCTGGAGCTGATGGTCGAGATCGCGCGGTTCTTCGCCAGCCTCGCCACCTACGACCGGTTGGAGGACCGCTACCACATCCGCGGGGTGATGGGGCCAGACGAGTTCCACGACGGCTACCCCGGCAGAGAGCAGCCTGGCCTCGATGACAACGCCTACACCAACCTGATGGTCGTGTGGATGCTGCGGCGCTGCTTCGAGCTGCTCGAGATGCTGCCCGAGCACCAGCGCTTCGACGCGTGCGCCGAGCTCGGTGTCACCCACACCGAGCTCGAGCGATGGGAGGACGTCACCCGACGGATGTTCGTGCCGTTCCACCACGGCCGCATCATCAGCCAGTTCGCCGGCTACGAGCAGCTCGAGGAGCTGGACTGGAGCCACTACCGACGGCGCTACGGCGACATCCGACGACTCGACCGCATCCTGCACGCCGAAGGCGACACCCCCAACCGTTACAAGGTGGCCAAGCAGGCCGACGTGCTCATGTTGTTCTACCTGCTCTCGGCCGAGGAGCTCGAGGGCATCCTCGAACGGCTCGGCTACCGCTGGGGGCCACAGGACATCCCCGCGACGATCGAGTACTACAGCCAGCGCACCTCCCACGGCTCGACCCTGAGCGCACTGGTCCACGCCTGGGTGCTGACCCGCGCCGATCGGGCACGCTCGTGGGAGCAGTTCCAGGAGGCGCTGCACAGCGACGTGGCCGACATCCAGGGCGGGACGACCCAGGAAGGCATCCACCTCGGCGCCATGACCGGCACGCTCGACCTGGTCCAACGCGGCTACTCGGGCCTGTCGGTCCGGGCGGGCCGGCTGCAGTTCGACCCGTTGCTACCAAAGGAGATCGCTGCGCTCGATCTGCGGCTCCACTACCGCGGCCACCGACTGGACATCCATCTCACCCACGAGGCGCTGCAGGTCAGTGCGCCCCACGCGCCCTGGCCGCCGGTGGCCATCGGCTGTCGTCAGCGTCGGGCACTCCTACGCCCCGGCGAGACCCTGACCTTCGCCCTTGGCCCCGCTTAGCGGTACTGGCTTAGAGGTACTGGCC
>JBKGZF010000211.1:0-4796 GCA_046545715.1 Nitriliruptoraceae bacterium
AGTCATACGCTTGCAGGAGCGGGTACAGAAATTCGACGATGGCGATCGGGCTGCGCGCGGCGCGGGTGATCACGGGCGGCTGATGACCGGGGGGACAACCTCGTCACGTGGCCTATCCTGAGGGCCGTCGCCGTTGGATGCCCGAGGTGCCCACGTGGTGTTGGAGTCGATCGACTCACCGGCGGACGTCAAGGCGCTGCCGGCGTCCGACCTGCCGCAGCTCGCCGAGGAGCTGCGTGAGGCCGTCGTCAACGCCGTGTCCAGGGTGGGTGGCCACCTCGGCTCGAACCTCGGGGTGGTCGAGCTGACCATCGCGCTGCACCGGGTGTTCACCTCCCCCGAGGAGCTGCTGGTCTGGGACACCGGCCATCAGGCCTACATCCACAAGATGCTCACCGGCCGGCGCGACCGGTTCGCCACGTTGCGCCAGGCTGGCGGGCTCTCGGGCTACCCGGACCGCGAGGAATCCCCGCACGACCTGATCGAGAACTCCCACGCGTCGACGGCGTTGTCGTGGACGGCGGGGTTGACCTTCGCGCAGCAGGCCCTCCCCCCCGAGCAGCGTCGGCGGTTCGTCGCCGTGGTCGGCGACGGGGCGTTGACCGGCGGCATGGCGTACGAGGCGCTCAACAACATCGGCCACCACCAGCTGCCCGCGGTCATCGTGCTCAACGACAACGGCCGCTCCTACGCCGAGACCGTCAGTCGCCTCTCCGCGCGGGTCGCGGACCTTCGCACCGACCCGCGCTACCGCTCCCTGCGCGGTCACGTCGACCGGGCGCTCGCCCGGCTGCCGTTCGTCGAGCGGCTGACCGATGCAGGGGTGGAGGCGATCAAGTCCGCCATCTCCGAGGCACCGGCGCTGCAGTCGTTCGTCGAGGCCCTGGGCGTGCGCTACCTCGGCCCCTACGACGGCCATGACGTTCCGCGGCTCGAGCTCGCGCTGGCGCATGCTGCACGGCTCGACACCCCCGTGCTGGTCCACGTGCTGACCCAGAAGGGCAAGGGCTATACGCCGGCCGAGACCGATCCGGAGAAGAAGCTCCACGACACCTCCGCCTTCGACGTCGCCACCGGCCGCGCCAACGGCGGTGGCGGGCGCAAGTGGACCGCCGCGTACGCCGCCACCCTGCTCGAGGAGGCCGAGCGGCGCCCCGAGCTGATCGCGGTGACCGCGGCGATGCCCGGCTCCACGGGCCTGCTGCCGCTCGCCGAGCGGTCACCCGGTCAGGTGATCGACGTCGGCATCGCCGAGCAGCACGCCGTGACCTCGGCGGCCGGGCTCGCGCAAGCTGGTCGTCTGCCGGTGGTCACGGTCTACTCCACGTTCTTCTCACGGGCCTTCGATCAGGCCAACCTCGACGTCGCACTGCACGGCGAGCACGTGGTGTTCGTGCTCGACCGCGCCGGGATCACCGGTGACGATGGTCCGAGCCACCACGGCATCCTCGACCTCTCGCTCGGACTTCGCATCGCGGGCATGACCGTGCTCGCTCCCTCGTGCAAGGAGGATCTCGCCAAGCTGTTCTCGATCGCGCTGGACCTCGATGGACCGGTGCTGCTGCGCTTCCCCAAGGGCGCCGCGATCGCGGCCGCCGACGCCGGGATCGAGCTCGGCAGCTGCGCAGGGCTCGACGCACGCAAGCTGCGTGACGGCGATCAGGTCTGCCTGCTGGCCGTGGGCGACCGCGTCGGGGCGGCCCTGGAGGCCGCCGACGAGCTGGCCGAGGCCGATATCGTCGCGGCGGTGTGGGACGTGCGCAGCGTCCGGCCGGCCGATGCGCGGATGCTCAGCGCCGCTGCGGACGCCCCACTGGTGGTCACCGTCGAGAACGGGGTCGTGGGCGGTGGCGCTGGGGCCGAGCTCAGTGACCGCATCGTCGAGCTCGCCGGCGTCCGCAACGCGCCGCCCGTGCTGCGGCTGGGCGTGCCCTCGGCCTTCCTCCCGCACGGCAAGCCGGACCAGATCCTGACCGAGCTGGGCCTCGATGGCCCGGGCATCGCCGCGGCCACGCGCAAGGTCCTGGCCGACCAGCGGTGAGCTTCGAGGTGGCGATCGCGACCGTACGAGGTTCGTCGACGGCGGGATGCTCGCGGCCCGTCGAGTGGTCAACTTGACCGCGGGCCTGCGACCGGTCATCATCGCGCAGGCGCAACTAGCTCGGCGTAGTCACAGCCAAGTCGCACGCACAGCCAAGTCGCACGCACAGCCAAATCGCACTCACAGCACCCCGGAGCACACGTGCCGCGGAACCCCGCCAACATCCACGGGCGCCACAACGCGCTCGTGGGTGTGCTGGTCGTCGTTCCGTAGCGCGTGCTCGCTCCGAGCACGCGCGAACCTCCCGGGCACCGGGAGGTTCTCTCATAACAGAGGTTCTCGCATAACAGCGGATGACCGGCACCACGCCGGGAGGGCGAGCATGGAGACCACAGGCGCACAGATCACGGGCGCACAAGCGGTGATGAAGAGCCTCGAGGCCCTCGGGGTCGACACGGTCTTCGGCTACCCCGGTGGCGCGATCCTGCCCGCCTACGACCCGATGATCGAGGCCGACTTCGAGCACGTGCTGGTCCGCCACGAGCAGGGTGCGATCCACATGGCCGAGGGCTACGCACATGCCACCGGTCGGGTGGGGGTGTGCATCGTCACCTCCGGGCCCGCGGCGACCAACCTCGTGACCGGACTGACCGATGCGATGATGGACTCGGTCCCGGTCCTGGCGATCACCGGACAGGTGGCCACCTCGTCGATCGGCTCGGACGCCTTCCAGGAGGCGGACGTCACCGGCATCACCATGCCGATCACCAAGCACAACGAGCTGGTCCGTGACGTCGAGCGCATCCCCCAGGCCATCAAGGAGGCCTTCCACGTCGCCCACACCGGTCGCCCGGGGCCGGTGCTGGTAGACCTGCCGAAGGACATCCTCAACCAGACCCTGACCTGGGACTGGGACGGTGAGGTCGACCTGCCCGGCTACCGGCCCACGGTCCGCGGCCACGGCCGCATGGTCCGCGAGGCCCTGGAGCTGATCGCCACCGCCGAGCGCCCGGTCATCTACGCCGGTGGCGGACTGGTCCGCGCGGACGCCGGCGACGAGCTCTACCGGCTGGCGACCACCCTCGAGTTGCCGGTGGTCACCACCCTGATGGCCCGCGGGATCTTCCCCGACACCCATGAGCTGGCGATCGGCATGCCGGGCATGCACGGCCACTACGCCGCAGTGCGCGCCCTGCAGGAGAGCGATCTGCTCATCACGCTCGCCGCACGCTTCGACGACCGGGTCACCGGCAAGCTGGACGCGTTCGCGCCGGATGCCCGGGTGATCCACGTCGACGTCGACCCCGCCGAGATCGGCAAGAACCGGGCGGTCGATGTGCCCATCGTCGGTGATGTCAAGGTCGTGCTCGAACAGCTGCTGCGGGTCATCGACGACCGTGCCGAGAAGGGCGAGCTCGAAGGGTTCGTGCCCGACAGCGCCGACTGGCGACGGCACCTCGCCGAGCTCGCCGACGAGCATCCGCTACTGCTCGACCAGCCCGAGAGCGGGGTACTCAAGCCGCAGACGGCGATCCGGGCGATCCACCAACGCTGGGGTGACGAGGCGGTCTACGTGGCCGGCGTCGGCCAGCACCAGATGTGGGCCTCGCAGCTGATCCCCTACACCCGGGCCCGGCAGTGGATCAACTCCGGTGGGCTGGGGACGATGGGCTTCGCCGTGCCCGCGGCCATCGGGGCGAAGGTCGGGGTCGGTCGCGACGTCCCCGTGGTCGCGATCGACGGGGACGGCTGCTTCCAGATGACCTTCCAGGAGCTGGCTACCGCCGTGCAGCATGACATCCCGGTCGTGTTCTGCGTGATCAACAACGGCTTCCTCGGCATGGTCCGGCAGTGGCAGTCGCTGTTCTACGACGACCGGCTCTCGCAGGTGGCCCTGCCGCAGGATCTGCCGGATCTGATGAAGCTGGCCGACGCCTACGGCATCCCGGGCTTCCGCATCTCGGCCGTCGAGGACCTCGAGGCGACGCTGGAGAAGGCGGCCGCGATCGGAGATCAGCCGGTCCTCGTCGAGCTGCGCGTCGATCCAGACGAGATGGTCTTTCCCATGGTGCCCGCGGGCGCCAGCAACGACGAGCTGCTCGAGACCGCCGAGGAGTGGCACGCCCGGGTGGCCGCCGCAGCACCGGCGCCGAGCGGACCCAGCACGAGCCCGAGCGCCGGCGGTGACGCTTGAGCGCCCCGAAGGAGGACACCATGGAGGCCCGTCACACCCTGTCGGTGCTGGTGGAGAACAAGCCCGGCGTGCTCACCCGGATCGCCGGGATGTTCGCGCGGCGCGGCTACAACATCCACTCCTTGGCGGTCGGACCGACCGAGGACGTCGACGTCTCGCGTCTCACGCTGGTGGTGGGCACCGAGGCGGTCCAGCTCGAGCAGATCATCAAGCAGCTCAACAAGCTGGTCAATGTGCTCAAGATCGTCGAACTCGACCCGGACAGCGCGGTCGAGCGCGAGATGCAGCTGGTCAAGGTCACCGCGGAGCCCGGCCTGCGCTCCCAGATCATCGAGATCGCCGAGGTCTTCCGCGCCAAGATCGTCGACGTCGATCACGACACGGTGACGATCGAGGCGTCCGGGAACCCGGACAAGCTCGAAGCGCTGCTCGACCTGCTCGAGCCCTACGGCATCCGGGAGATGGTCCGTAGCGGCACCATCGCGCTGTCACGTGGTACGCGCTCGATCACCGACGGGACGCGGCCGCGGATGCGACGGGTCGTCTAGGCTCGGTCGCCTC
>JBKGZF010000212.1:0-4770 GCA_046545715.1 Nitriliruptoraceae bacterium
CTACGGCTGCGTTGGGCGGTGCTCATGCCGAGGTGACGCTTGGCGACCGCCGATGGTCGGCTCGTGTCACCTCGCCGCCACGCTGGCTGCGATGTCACGCGAGTGTGCTGCCGATGGACTGCTGCTGTCACATGGCGGCCGGTGAACCCGGCACACAGCGCACGGCCAGCGGTCGGTCGATTTGGTCACCGTCGGCAACGCCGGTGCCCATCTGGTCGGCGTCGCTCGATCCGTCGTCGTGTCGAGGCAGAAGCCGTCTCACACCGGTCGCCGGGCCGGAAGGCCCTTGACCCGCTGCGTCGACAGCGCGACCGTGTTCGGTGCACGGGAGGTGTGACATGCCGGCTGCCCAGGTACACGGACTGCTCGAGGAGCACGGGATCAGCTACGAGACCCATCAGCATTCGCGGGCGGTCAGCGCTCAGCGCCTGGCCGCCGCCGAGGACGTCAGCGGCTGGGAGGTCGCCAAGCCGGTGCTGGTCGCCGTCGGTGATCAGTTGGCGATGGTGGTCGTCCCGGGTGCGCTGCAGGTCGATCTCGACAAGGTGAGCCGGGTGTTCGGTGGTAGCGAGGTCCGGCTGGCGGATGAGGAGGAGTTCGTCGCCACCTTCCCCGACTGCGAGCCGGGGGCCGAGCCGCCGTTCGGCAACCTCTACGGGATCCCGGTGTTCCTCGACGAGCAGCTGCGGGCCAGGCCGCAGATGCTCTGCCGCGACGGGTCGCACACCGAGACGATCCGGCTCGCCGTCCACGACTACGTCGAGGTCGTCAAGCCCGAGATCGCCGACCTCGCCTCCGAGGAGCCCGGCGGCTGAGCACGGACACGGACGGAGCGGTCGACGCCTCGGTGGTGCCGCCGAGGGGACGCGGTGTGCTCAGAACTCGAACGGTGACCACGGCAGTCGGTCGACGCTGACCAGCCGGTCGAGTCGTGCTGCCGCGCCCGGGCGGTGCTCGGTCAGCCGGCGAGCAGCCAGCAGGTGGGTCGCACGTACGCCACCGAGCCACACCGAGGCAGCGACGTCGATCGGCATCGAGAGGTCGGGTTCGCCGGTGGTCTCGTCGACCTCGGCGCCGTCGGGCGTGGCCGCGAGCCGGTAGGTGCCGCCCTGGTCGCGCGAGGCGTCGTGGATCGTGAGCGAGAGCGTGTCCGTGCTGGCGTAGGTCCGGGCGGTGAGCGCCGCTGGCACGTCCAGCAGCCGAGCGTAGAGCGGTGGGCCGACCCGCGTGCGGGCTCGCAGGGGGTCGATGAGCAGCTCGGTCAGCGCGTCGTCAGGTGGCCGGAACCAGGCCTCGACCGTCGTGGTCAGGTCGATGTCGCACACGTGCTGCCAGAGTGCCGCTTCGGCCTCGGCGTCGGTGGCGACGAGCTCGCCGACCCGGACCTCGCCCTGCGGCAGGGCCTGGTCGTAGTGCTCCTTGATCCGGTAGCGGGCGTAGCCACGTCCGGGGACGTGCACCAGCCGTCGGGCGGACGCTCCGTCGCGGTGGCTGGGTGGATCGTCCACCACCGCCAGCCGCCAGATGGCCTCGCTTCGGTCGACGCAGCCGGGCCGCTGTCGACGCAGGTCTGCGAGGATCGCTGGCCAGGTCGCCAGCGCCTCCTCGGGCGTCGCCGGTTCGACCAGGGACCGGTCGACGGGGTCGCGGAACGCGACACCACGATCGATGCGGTGGCCCACGCCCGGCGCGGTCACGCCGAACCCGAAGCGACCGTAGATCGCTGACTCCGAGGCGAAGAGCATCGCCACGGGCTCACCCCGTTCGGTGGCCTCGTCCAGGGCCGTGACCATCATCCGACGCAGCAGCCCACGACGGCGGTGGGTCTGGGCCACCCCGACGGCGGTGATGCCCGCACAGCTGATCGGCGGGCCACCCGGCACCGAGACGGTCATCGTGTGGACGCCGAGGTTGGCCACGATCTGCTTGCCATCGCGGACCACCCAGGCCCGATGCTGCTCGCGGTCGCCGAAGGCGGGCAGCCAGCGTTCGAGCTCCTCGTCGGCGAGGTCCTCGTAGAAGTGGCGGCTGACCGCTCGGGCGTAGTCGAGTTCCTCACCCGGCTCGACCCGGGTCAGCGGCAGCTCTGCGGTCACCTCGCGCTCCATCGTGCGCGTCATCCGACCGAACGCGCACGCCGTGGTCACGCTAGCACCGGGCCGGTGCCGCCGATCCGCCGGGTGGACCGCGCCAGATGGATCAGCTGCGGAGCTCGTCCACCCGTGCACGTGCCACCTCGACGACCTCTGCAGCGGTGAGCCGTGTTCCGCGCTCGTACGCCGCGGCGAACCGCACGTCGCCGAGCCGGTGCCGGACGTCCGCGAGAGCGCGGGCCAGGCGATCGGACTCCGCGCCGAAGGCGGTGCTGGCGGATGGCTGGGCCTCGATAGCGGCGGCGATGAGCGCGGCGTCCTCGTCGGCACCGAGACGCACCAGTAGGTCGACGAGGTTGCGCAGGGTCGTCCACTGTTGGGTCCAGCTGCCGCTGCGGTGCCAATGTTCGAGCAGGTCGGCGAACAGCGGCAGCGTGTCGCCGGGCTCATGGTGCCGGGCGCGCAGGCTGGCGAGGGTCAGCTGTGCGACGCCGTGGACGAACCAGGCGTGTGCGTCGTGGGCGGCATCGGCCGCCTGCGCCACGAGCTCGATGGCTCGGTCGGGATCGCGCTCGGCGAGGCATTCGCCGTAGGCGTAGCGCGCGAAGGCCTGGGTGGCGGGGCCGGCTCGATCGGCGAGACGCAGCGCACGGCCGGCCTCATCGATGGCTACGGCCGTTCGCCCGTCGTAGGCCAGGACGAGCGCCGCGCTGCTGATCGCGAGCGTCTCGCTGTCGGGATCCTCGGCCAGCCGGGCCAAGCGCTCTTCCTCGCGGTAGGCGGTGCAGGCGTCGGTGAGCGCACCCGCGAAGTTGGTGGCGTCGCCGAGCGCCTCGAACGCGACGGTGCGCGCGGGATCGTCGGGGCCGAAGCCGAGCTGAGTGCCGAGGGTCGCCAAGCGCCGGGCGTCATCGAGATCGCCACGTCGCCACGCAGCGGTGGCCGCCGCAGCGTGCACCTGGGGTGCGGTGGGCTGCTGCTCGATCCCCTCGAGCGTCAGAGCGTCCACGGCCCAGCCGTGCAGCTCGCTGCCGGGCCGCCAGTAGTCGAAGCGGTACAGGGCCGCGACCAGCCGTCCGAGCAGTTCGACGTCGACATTGGCGGCGGCGTGGCGTCGAGCCTCACGCAGGTCGTCCAGGCTGGCCTCCAGCCAGCGTCGGCCCGGGTCGCTCAGCGGTGGCCCGGCAGCTCGTTCGGCCCGCTCGGTCAGGACGCGCGCGTGGTGGTCGCTGAGCTCCTCCAGCTCAGTTCGGTCGGCCAGACGCTGCCGAGCGAAGGCGCGCAGCGGCCGCAGCAGCCGGTACCGGGCGGGCTCGCCGTCCGGACCGGTCGTTGGTCGGGCTAGCAGTGACCGCTCGCTGAGCGTGGCGAGCTGTTCGAGGGTCCGCGTCCGGTCCCAGCCCTCGGGTGCTGCGACCGCGTGCGCCTCATCGACGCCGAAGGTGCCTGCGAAGATGCCGAGACGTGCGAAGAGCTGCTGTTCGTCCTCGGCCAGCAGCCGCCAGGACCAATCGACCACGGCCCACAGGTCGCGGTGGCGTGGGGTGTGTCCGCGGCGATGACCGGCGGCGGTGGCGGGCGCGTCACGCAGTGCCGTGAGCAGGTCCTCGAGGGAGAGCGCAGCCGTGCGCGCCGCCGCAAGCTCGATGGCCAGGGGCAGTCCGTCCAGTTCCCGGCAGATCGCGGTGACCAGTGGCAGCGGCTCGGTCAACGAGCTACGCATGCTCGCTTCCGAGGCCCGCTCCAAGAACAGCCGTGCCGCATCGGAGGGTGTGCCGCTGTCGTCATCTGTGCTCGTCGAGAGCGGTTCGATCGGCAGCACCCGTTCGCCGACCACCGCGAGGCGCGCGCGACCGGTGGCGAGCACCCGGACCTGCGGCGCTGTTCGCTGGACCTCCTCGACCAGCGGAGCGACCGTGTCGAGCAGGTGCTCGGTGTTGTCGAGCACCAGCAGGAGCTGACGGTTGGCCAGCGCCTCGAGCAGGCCGCGACGCGGCGGTGGCCCACCGCCGAGATCGATCCCGGCGGCGGTCGCGACGACGTGGTCGATGGCCTGTGGATCGGTGACGGCGCCGAGCTCGACCCACGCCGCGTCCATGGCCGCTTCTGCGCTCAACTGCGCGGTCACCTCGGCGGCCAGCCGGGACTTGCCGACCCCGCCGGGGCCGATCAGCGTGACGATCCGGTGGTGCTCGAGGGCCGCACGGATGTCGGCGATCTCATGCTCACGACCGATCCGGGAGGTCGGTGCGACCGGGGCCGGGGTGGTCGCGGCGCGCCGTACCGCGAGGTCGGTCCTCGAGCGCCCCGGGTGGGAGGTGGCGGCGAGCTCGCCGCGCAGGATGCGGCCCTCCAGCTCGCTGATCGCCGGCGATGGCTCCAGCCCGGTCTCCTCGGCCAGGTGGTGGCGGTAGGCGCGGTAGACCTCGAGCGCCTCGGCCGTCCGGGTATGCCCTTCGGGGGCGACCCAGCGTCCGTCGCGACGCGTGACCGTGACGGCTCGGCCATCGCGACGGAGCGTCACCCGGTCGATCGCTCCGGCCGCGACGGGCAGCAGGCGCCGGTCGCGCAGGGACTCCGCCGGTTCGATCAGCGGGCCCAGGGCCGTCGGATCGAGCTTCACGGGCCAGCCGTTGTTGTTCACCATGGCGTAGACGGCGCCCTCGTGCGTCCCGAC
>JBKGZF010000213.1:0-4765 GCA_046545715.1 Nitriliruptoraceae bacterium
CAGCTCCTTGAGACGCTCGCGGGCCTCGTCGGCCGGCACGTCGCTGCGCAGCAGTCGGTAGGCCTCGTAGGGGTAGAGCTCGCGCTCGAGCTCGCGTGGGACCTCGAACCAGTGCCCGTCGGGATCGATCTGGGTGACGTGGGCCCGCAGCGCGGCATCGCGACGCTCGAAGTGGTCGGCGCACCAGACCTTGGCGTCCGGGTCCGGACCGGCGCCACGTTCCAGACGCTGTGCGAGCCGCTGCACGAACTCGCCGGCGATGCCCCGCTCGGTCAGCGCCGCATGCAGCACGCGGATGCGCTCCGGCGGGAAGATCAGCGAGGCGTAGACCTTGGGCACCCGCCACGGCGGCAGCTGTGCACCGCGCTGGTCGCCCAGGTCGGCGTCGGGATCCTCGGCGAGCTCCAGACCGCGCATGGTGACCAGGTGGTTCATGATGTGGTCGGCGTGGGGGTAGCCGCCGTCCTCGTCGTAGGTGACCACCACATGTGGGCGCTCGGCGCGGATCACCGCGGCGACCTCGCGCGACGGTTCGTCGAGCGGGACGCGCGAGAAGGTGCCTTCCGGCACGTCCGCGGGATCTTCGTGGTAGCCCGAGTCGAGGTAGCCGAGCCCGTAGGTGCGCGTGAACCCGATCGCAGCGACGGCCTCGGCCAGCTCGCGCGCCCGGATGCTGCCCATCTGCTCCGGCGGCGCGACGTCGGCGCCCGGGTTGAGCACGTCGCCGGCCTCGCCGCCGGTGCAGGTGATCAGCGCCACCTCGACGCCTTCGTCGACGTAGCGCGCGGCGGTGGCGGCGCCCTTCGACGCCTCGTCGTCGGGGTGGGCATGTACGAACAGCACGCGTCGGCTCACGTCTCCTCCTCCGGGGCGGTGTCGGGATCGATCGTCTCGTGGGCGGCATCGCGGTGGTGGGCGGCATCGCGGTGGTGATCGGCGCCCTCGCGCCGCCGCTGCCAGGCGGCCAGCAGACGGGCACCGCCGTCGGTGGCGGCCAGCGCGTCCAACGCGTCGCGGACCAGCGCCGCCGCCCCATCGACCTGCTCACGCTCGCCGGTGAGCCGCACCAGCATCGGCGAGCCCGGGTAGCTGCCGAGCTTCACGTGCGGGTAGCGACGCTGTACCTCGACGAAGGTGGCGTTGAGGGCGCTCTCGGGGAAGCCGTGCTCGAGCTCCACGACGCTCGGGATGCGGTTGCGGCCCGCCAGCAGCAGCGGCTCGACGACCTGGCCGACGATAGCGCGGAACTCCGAGGGCACGCCGGGCAGGATCACGATGCTGGCACCGTCGTCGTCCACGCCACCGTCGACGTCGACGGCCACGCCGGGTGCCCAGCCACCCTCACGCCACAGCAGCCGGCTGCCGGCGGGGATGCGCGCCATCCGGCCGAGGTGCCAGGCGAACTCCTCGGTGACCGTCAGGCCCTGATCGCGGCTCCAGTCCAGGGCCGCCTGGATGCGCTCACCGATCTGGGGGTCATCGACCAGGCCGCGGCCGAGGCTGGCCGCGACCGCCTCGTAGGTGAGATCGTCCGGGGTCGAGCCGATCCCCCCGGAGGTGAACACCACGCGCGGCCGCGAGCGTGCGAGCTCGGCCGACAGGGCCTCGTCGATCGCCCCGGCGTCATCGGGCACGACCTGGACCCGGCTGAGCGGCACCCCGTGCTCGCGCAGCCGGTCGGCGAGCCACGGCGAGTTGGTGTCGGTGACGTAGCCGCCGAGGATCTCGTCGCCGATGACGACGAGGGAGGCCTCGAGCACGTGCACTCCTTCGCGTGGCGGGGCGGGATCAGGCAGCTGCGGGCCGACGGGTCGCGAGGTCGGCTCCAGCAGGTCGGCTCGAGCAGATCGGTCCGAGCAGGTCGACTCGAGCAGGTCGACGCGCGTCGGACCGGCCGACGAGGGTAGCCAGCAGGTGGATCGGCACGTCCCGGGCGCGCGGTCGTCGTGAGCGCCGCTGGTAGCGTGCCTGGCTGTGTACCTAGCTCCGGACGACGCCAAGACCGACGTCATCCTCGCCGCTGCGACCGCCGTCCTCGGCGTCACGCTGCGCGGGTTCGTCACGACCCTGCCGTTCTACCCGCGGCCGGGCCTGGCCGCCACACTGCTGGACCTCGCCTGGGTGGTCGTGCTGACCGCGCTGGTGCCGGTGCTGCTGGCACGCCACCGCCGTGACGGCGCGGCGGGCTTCGGCTTCACCGGCGCATCCGTCGCCACCAGCCTGCGCGACGGGCTGCTGCTCGCCGTGCCGGCGGCCGTGATCGGACTGGGCGGCCCGTTGCTGATCGGCAGCACTCCTGGCGACGCGCTGCTCGGCCGGATCGCCGCGCGATCCCCCGTCACGGCCTGCTTCGACCTGATCTGCGGCGTGGGCTGGGTGGTGCTGGCTGCCGGTGGCGTCCTCATCCTCTACGGCTTCCTGGCCGTGCGTGCGCGCGACGGCTTCCCCCGCTCCCCCGACGTGCCACTGGCTCGGTTGATGCGGGTCGTCGGGCTGGGGGCCGTCGGGGTGGCCGGGGTGGCC
The DNA here is from genome assembly GCA_046545715.1 of Nitriliruptoraceae bacterium. Lineage (GTDB taxonomy): Bacteria > Actinomycetota > Nitriliruptoria > Nitriliruptorales > Nitriliruptoraceae > SKTG01. The sequence continues at coordinate 2,524 of JBKGZF010000213.1, forward strand.
GGCGTGATGCGAGCGCTGGTCCAGTGGTCGTGGGTCGCGTTCCTGCTGGTGCTGCTCAACGTGCTCGGGCTGGCAGCGATCCTGCTGCTGGTCGATCGCCTGGTCCCGGTGGGCCCGAGCGTGCCGCGTGCGGCGATCGCCGCCCCGCTGATCGTGCTGGTCATCGCCAAGGTCTTCGCCGCCGGCGGGCTGTTCCGCGGGGACCTGCTCGGCGCGCTGTACACCGCGGGGCTCGGGGCGGGGGTCGTGCTCACGCTCGCCGTGCTGGCCCAGACCCGCCGCGGCGTGGCCGTGGCGATCCCCCTGGTGCTCGTCGTCCACTGGCTGCCGACGTGCTACTCGCCGCTGACCCTCGCCTCGGGGCTGTGCTGACCCTGTCTCGGTCAGCCAAGGCCCTGGAAGGCGGCGATGCGCTCGGCGTGCTGGGCGCGCTGATCGGGGTTGCGCACACCGAGGCCCGGCTCCGGCGCACCGATGAGGATGCCGATCTTGCCGGCGTGCTGGTTGCTGTGGACGCGCGCGGCAGCGTCGGCGACGTGGTCGAGGTCGTAGGTCTCGGACAGGATCGGATGGATCATGCCGAGATCGACCAGCCGGGTGGCCTCCCACGCCTCGTTGTAGTTGGCGAAGTGTGACCCGACGATGCGCTTGAGGCGCATCCACAGGTGCCGGTTGTCGTACTCGTGGCGGTAGCCGGAGGTCGATGCACAGGTGACGATCGTGCCACCTCGACGGCACACCAGCACCGACGCCCCGAAGGTCGAGCGGCCGGGGTGCTCGAAGACGATGTCGGGATCGCGGCCGACCAGCTCGCGGATGCGCTTGCCGAACCGCCGCATCTCGGCCTCGTCCGGCTCGCCGTCGTCGGCGTGGAAGCGGTAGCCCTCGGCGCGGCGATCGATGACGTGCTCGACCCCGATCGAGCGCAGCACCTCAGCCTTGTCCGCCGAGGACACCACGCACACCGGGATCCCGCCGCCGTTGAGCACGAACTGGGTCGCGAAGCCGCCGATGCCCCCGCTGGCACCCCAGATCAGCACCACGTCGCCCTGCTTCATGCGCGCCGCGTTCTCGCCGACCAGCATCCGGTAGGAGGTCGACATCACCAGGCCCAGCGACGCCGCCTCCTCCCAGGTGAGCTGATCCGGCATGGGCAGCAGCTGGTTGGCCTTGACCATGGCCACCTCGGCCATGCCGCCGAAGTTGGTCTCGAAGCCCCAGATGCGCTGGCTGGGGTCGAGCATCGAGTCCTCGTGGCCCGGCGGCTGCTCGAGGTCGACGTAGTTGCAGTGCACCGTGACCCGGTCACCTGGCGCCCACTGGGTGACGCCGGGACCGACGCGCAGCACCACCCCGGCGGCGTCGGAGCCGACGATGTGGTAGGGCAGGTCGTGGCGGGCGCCGAGGTCGGACTCCTTGCCGAACCGCTCCAGGAAGCGGAAGGTCGAGACCGGCTCGAACAGCGAGGTCCACACCGTGTTGTAGTTGATCGCCGAGGCCATCGGGGCGATCAGCACCTCGTTCGGGCCGAGCGGCGGCAGCGGCACCTGCTCGACCTTGAGCGTCCGTCGCGGATCCTTGTCGGCGTCGTCGGCGCCGACGAAGACCTCCTCGTCACGCCGGTGGACGACCGCTGCCCGCATGGTCTCCGGCAGCTCGAGCCCGGCCAGCTCCGGGCCGGCCGCCCCCTCGAGGATCGCCTGGTGGATGGCTTCCATGGGTGCGGATGACACGACGGCTACCTCCGCGACCTGTCGAGCGGTCGCACGTAACGGCCGGGCTCCCGTCGCCGCCACGTGCGGCCGCCGGCCTTGTCACGCGCACGGTAGCCAGCGGCCCCGAACTACCCACAAACCACCCCTGGTCGCGTGGTCATCGGCGGCTGCCGGCGAGCGCAGATGCACACGTGGCGGGGACGGGGCCGGTTGTGCAGCGGGGACGGTCAGCGCGGCGGTGGGCCACCGCGATCGCCGCGGCCACCACGATCGCCGGGGCCACCGCGATCGCCGGGACCACCACGATCGCCGGGGCCACCGCGATCGGTGCCGGCGTCGCCATCCTCCGGGGCAGACGCGCCGCCGGAACCGCCCGGGGCGCCACCGCGGCCACCGTCGATGCCACGCTGTTCGCGCTCGATCTCCACCACCTCGATGTCGAGATCGACCTGCTCGCCACGGCCATGGGAGCCGCCCGCGCCCGTGCGCCCGCCGCGGGCACCGCGACCGCCGGCCCTGCTACGACC
>JBKGZF010000214.1:0-4764 GCA_046545715.1 Nitriliruptoraceae bacterium
GGTGTGCGCCGCCGGTTGCGCACGATGCTGCCGGGCACCGTGATCGGCGAGGTCGCCGCCTACCTCGACGTCCCACGCTCGGCCGACGTGATCGCTGAGGATGACGTCGTGGTTCAGCGGCTGCCCGACGCCAGCTGGGATCGGCTCGCCCAGGAGGATCCCGAGCTCGCTGCGGCGGTGCACAGCTGGCTGGCGAGGCAGCTCGCGACCCGGCTGACCGCGACGCTGCGTACCCTCCAGGCGCTCTCGGGCTGATCGCTCGCCCGTGACGCCGTACACGACGAGGCAACGTGACCACCCCTGACGCGCCCTCTACCGACGCGCCCTCTACCGACGCGCCCCACACCGACGCGACCGGCACCGACTGGCGGTCGGCCGCTGCCACGATCCGGCGCCCCACCCGACCGGTGATCGACGGCGCCCCCGTCGATGCGCTGACCGACGACACCTTCGATTCGGTCGGACCCCGCGATGGCGAGGTGGTGGCGACCCTGCCGGCCTGCGGTCAGGCCGACGTCGACCGGGCGGTCGCTGCGGGCCGTGCCGCGTTCGATGACGGCCGCTGGCGTGATCTGCCCCCCGCCGGACGCAAAGCCGTGCTGCACCGCTTCGCCGATCTGGTCGAACAGCATCGCGACGAGCTCGCCCTGCTCGAGACCCTCGACACCGGCAAGCCGATCGGCGACACCACCTCGGTGGACGCCCCCGGCGCGGCCACGACCCTGCGCTGGTACGCCGAGGCGTGCGACAAGATCTACGGCGAGGTGGCCCCGACGGGTCGTGACACCCTGGCCACGATCACGCGCGAGCCGATGGGCGTGGTCGCCGCGATCGTGCCGTGGAACTACCCGCTGATCATCACCGCCTGGAAGCTCGGTCCGGCGCTGGCGACCGGCAACGCGGTCGTCGTCAAGCCCGCGGAGCAGTCGCCGATGGCCACGCTGCGGCTCGCGGAGCTCGCCGCGGAGGCCGGGCTGCCCCCCGGGGTGCTCAACGTCGTGCCGGGGGAGGGGCCCACCGGTGCCGCGCTCGCCTCCCACGGCGACGTCGACAAGGTCACCTTCACCGGCTCGACGGCCACCGGGCGTCGGGTGCTCGAGGCCGCGGCCGCCTCCAACCTCAAGTCGGTCTCGCTGGAGCTCGGTGGCAAGAGCCCGCAGGTGGTCTTCGGCGACCTCCCCGATGTGGCGGCCGCCGCCGAGGCGATCGCCTGGGGCATCTTCTACAACCAGGGCCAGACCTGCCACGCGGGCTCGCCGCTGGTCGTCGATGCTGCGATCGCCGACGAGCTGGTCGAACGGATCGCCGAGGTGGCACGCGACCTGGTCCCCGGCGACCCCCTGGACGCAGCCACCCAGCTGGGGGCCCTGGTGTCGCGTGAGCAGCACGACCGGGTCGTCGGCTACCTCGACCTGGCGGGGGAGGAGGGCGCCGCGGTCGCGCTCGACGGTGGGACGGCCGCACCGGTTGAGGGCGGCTGCTACCTCGCACCCACGATCCTCGATCACGTCGATGCGGACGCCCGCATCGCGACCGAGGAGATCTTCGGGCCTGTGCTCGTCGTCCAGCGCTTCGACGGGCGCGCTGACGGGGCAGAGGACGAAGCCCTGCGGCTGGCCAACGGCACCGCCTACGGGCTGGCCGGTGCGGTGTGGAGCGCCGATCACGCCCGTGCCGAGCGGGTGGCTGCCGGGCTGCGCGCGGGCTCGGTCTACATCAACTGCTTCGACCTCGGCGATGTCACGGTCCCGCATGGCGGCTTCGGCGCATCCGGCTTCGGCGGCCGCGACAAGTCGTTGCACGCCCTGGAGCAGTACACCGAGCTCAAGACCACCTGGCGGCAGCTGTGACGGGCCGACCGGCAGCGGTGAGCGACCGATGAGGATCATCGCCCTACGCGTCGAGCACCTCGAGCTGAGGCTCGAACCGCCCTTCCACGCCAACTGGGACCCGGTTCCCCGGAGTCGCTTCCCCGTCACCATCGTGCGGGTGTCCACCGACGAGGGACTGACCGGCATCGGCGGCGGCGACACCTTGCACGGCGTGGAGGCCCACGCCCACCACCTGCTCGGCAGCGATCCACTGGCGATCGAGCGTCAGGTGCGGGTCCTGGAGACGATCGACTTCCACGGCCCGCGTCCCTGGCCGATCGAGGCCGCCCTGTGGGACCTGTTCGGGCAGGCGACGGGCCAGCCCGTCGCGACCCTCCTCGGGGGGATGACCGACCGGCTCGCGGCCTATGCCTCGACGGGCGCCGCCAAGAGCGCCGCCGACCACGCCGACGTCGCCCGCCACGTGCGTGACCGTGGGTTCACCGCCATCAAGCTGCGTGTCGATGCCCATGACCGTAAGGGCGCCCTCGCCGAGGTGGCTGCCGTCCGTGACGCGGTCGGCTCCGACCTTGAGGTCATGGTCGATCTCAACCAGGCCTGGCGCATGGCCGGGGACACGTCCGATCCGATCGACGCGATCGCAGCTCGACGGTTCGCCGATGCGCTGGCCGAGCTGGAGGTGTACTGGCTCGAGGAGCCGCTGCTCGACCGGGACCTCGCGGGCCTCGCGCAGCTGCGTGCTGATGCGCGGGTGCGCATCGCCGGGGGCGAGATGAGCCGAACGGTCGACGACGTGCTGGCTGCGCTGGAGGCCGACGCGTTCGACGTCCACCAGCCGGACGCGGTGCTCGCCGGCGGGCTCTGGCGCGGTCGGACCCTCGGCGAGCTGATCGTCCGTCGCGGCCGCCGCTACTCGCCCCACACCTGGACCGATGGGCTCGGACTGCTCGCCAACCTCCACGTCGCCGCCGCGGTCGGGGGAGGACCGTTCCTGGAGTTCCCCTACGACCCGCACGGCTGGACCCCCGACCGACGCGACTTCCCGCTGGCCGCGCCCGTCGACATCGACGCGAACGGTGACCTGGTCGTCCCCGACGTGCCGGGGCTCGGCATCCAGCTCGACGAGGACCGCGTCGCGGCGACCCGTGTCGGTGGCTGGACCGCGCGCCTGGACGGCGACACCGTCGTACATGAAGGGACCGTTGAGCACGACGGGATCGTTGTGCACGAGGGGATCGTTTCGCAGGGAGGGACCGAGCCGTGAGGACCACCGCCGCCGTGCTGCACGAGGTCGGTACGCCGCTCGCGCTGACCGACGTCGAGCTCGCCGAGCCCGGTCCCGGCCAGGTGCGCGTGCGGATCCGGGCCACCGGGGTGTGCGCCTCCGACCTGCACATCGTCGACGGCCGGCTGCCCAAGCCCCTTCCGATCGTCCCCGGACACGAGGCCGCCGGCGAGGTGGAGGCGGTCGGGCCGGGGGTGGACGATCTGGCCGTCGGCGCGCGGGTCGTGCTCACGATCCTGCCGCGCTGCCTCGACTGCGACGCGTGCCGTGCCGGACGGGTCCACCTCTGCGAGTGGGGAGCCCACCTCGCCGCCACGGGCACGCTCGATGGCACCGCGACCGGTTGGCAGCTGGCTGACGGCACGCCGCTGTACCACTTCAACGGGATCTCGTCGTTCGCTACACAGGTGGTGGTGCCGCGCTCCGGTGCGGTGGAGATCGACCCCGCGGTGCCGTTCCCTGCGGCTGCGCTGCTCGGCTGTGCGGTCTCCACCGGCGTCGGCGCCGTGCGCAACGCCGCGCAGGTCCAGCCGGGCCAGACCGTGGCGGTGATCGGCTGCGGCGGCGTCGGGCTCAACGTCATCCAGGGCGCCCGGATGGCCGGTGCCAGCCGGATCGTCGCGATCGACCTCGACGAGGCCAAGCTCGAGCTGGCCCGGCGGATGGGCGCCACCGACGTCGTCGACGCCCGTGACGGCGAGGTCCGCCGGACCGTGCGCCGGCTGGTGAGCGGCGGCGTCGACCACGCCTTCGATGCGATCGGTCGCCCCGCAGCGCTCGAGGACGCCTTCGGCATGACCGCACCGGGCGGTACCGCGGTCGCCGTCGGGCTCTACGCGACCGACGACGAGGTGACGCTGCGAGCCTTCCCGCTGGTCGGCGAGCGCCGGCTGGTCGGCACCTACCTCGGCGGTGTCGATCCGCACGTGGACATCCCGCAGCTTGCGGCCGATCACCAGGCCGGGCGCTTGCTGCTCGACGAGCTGATCGTCGAGCGTCCCTTCGAGGACATCAACGACGGTCTGGAGCAGTTGCGGGATGGCCGCAGCCTCGCGCGGCAGGTGCTGGTGCTGGACTGAGCGAGCCATCGCGGCCGCGTGTGCCGGCCGACGCCCCCGCCACGTCGTCGCGTGTGCATCTGGGCTCGTCGGCAGCATGGTGCGTACACGCGGTGGTCTTGGTCTGACGTGACCGTGGCCGCGTGTGCCTCTGGGCTCGTCGGCAGCATGGTGCGTACACGCGGTGGGTCTATCCCGGCGGGCCTCGGGCGGTGTGAGGATGTGGATGGCTCTTGATGGTCGAACATACGTTCGCTAACCTGACTCCCTCAGAGACATCCTCGACACAGGACAGCTCAGCCCCAACGCGGGTGTGGCGCTATCGCGACGGATCAGTGAGAGGGTGAGAGGGGGAGGAAGGTGAGAGGATGAGACGAGGTGACGTGCCACAACGACAGGGATCGGTCCCTGTCGGGGCCGGATCATCGCCTGGAGCAGGGGCCTCGGCCTCCTCATCAGCAGCTTCATCGAGCGTCGTGGCCGGCGCTGCCCGAGTGGCCGCGGACGTCCGGGTTGCGGAGCCGATGGCGCATCTGGCCGCGGCCGTCGACGCCGTTGCGGCGATCGAGCTCGATGAGCTCTCCAGGGA
>JBKGZF010000215.1:0-4748 GCA_046545715.1 Nitriliruptoraceae bacterium
CTGGAAGCTCAGGCACGCCTCGATCTCGCGCAGGTGCTCCTCGCCACGCTCGACGTCCGCGACCCGACGCCAGGGGCTGCCCTGTAGCCGGGCGACCCGCCACTGCACGAACCGGACCGGGTCGCTGTCCACGGTCACGATGGCTCCGGCTCCTTCGTCCGTCCGAAGCTCACGGTAGAAACCGTCACGGGTGGGCGAAGGAGGGCAACGTCCTCGATGCGGCTCGGTGGGTCCGCGGCCCGTCGCGGTGAGGGCCGGCGCCTCTAGCAGCCGACGTACACCGACACTGCGACGCACAGGAGGTCGACCATGCGTGATATCGGTCGTGTTCGTGGCGTTGGCGCCCGACGAGGCGGAGGCGCTGCGCATGCGCGCGGACCTTGCCTTCCGGGGCGTCGAGGCAGAGGTTCACCACGCCCGCACTGGTTCCTACGAGCTCGAGGGTGAGACGCTGCGTGAGCACGTGGGTGCGAGCGAGCGCGGGATCTGATCGGGTTGCTGGCCGGCGGCCTGGTGGGACTCTCGGTGGTCCTGCTCGTGCCGGCCGTGCGCGGCTGGGTTCCGGTATTCCAGCTGCTGCTGATTGCCGGGATCGCGCTACAAGGCACGATGCCGGCCATCACGTGGCGCCTCGGACGCAGCGACCGCTACGACGACGATCCGGCCTCGATGCTCGACCTCAACCCCGGCGACTGGCTCGTGGTCGTGCGCGACCCCCACGATGCCGTGCGTGCGCATCACTCGGTGTTCACCGTTTGGTGTCAGACCTCGGGTCGCCGGAAGGGCGAATGGCGCCGTGGTCACCGAGCATGCCGCGAATGATCACGTCGACCGCGTCCTGCTCGTCGAGTCCGCGCGCCATGAGGGTTTCTAACTGTCGATGGTCGACGCGGCCGATCGCTGCTTCATGAGTGACCTGTGCGTCGGCGTGGCGCACGACCACGACCGGTGAGTTGGTTGCCACGGCCCGGTCGCGGACGATCTCGGTGCAGTCCATGTGGCCGCGCGCGTCTGCGGCGTCGCCCTCGGTGCGGGTCACGACCTCGCTGATGGCGTCGTCCCGGACTGCGATCCGGGTTCGCGTCAGGCTGCGCGCACCACGGCCGGTCAGGTGCAGGCGTTCGTCGACGCGGAGGCGGTCGTCGTCCGTCCCGTAGGCACTGGTGACTAGCTCGGCCATGCCGGCGTCGGCGACGGCGACGTCGAAGCGCAGCTCGAGCTGCCCGACCCGTCCGTGTACGACCCGGAAGCTGCTGGTGAACCGGCCGCCCTGATCGATCCGGACGTTGGCGGTTGGGCGGACCACGACCCCACCAAAGGGACCGTGGAAGTGTCCTTCGTCGTAGATCATGGACGCGCCGGCGCCGACGTGGATCCGTGCCTGCATCGTGTGTTCGACCTGTCGGGCGTTGGGGAACGAACAGTGGGCCAGGAACCGAACCCGGGCGTCGTCGCCGACGTCCAGCTCGATGTCGATGTGCTGCCGTCCTGTTGCTGGGAGCATCCCGAAGCACAGGTGGACGGGCGCGGGGGGCTGCGTTCCTGGCGCGACCTCGACCCTGGCATGGATCGAGTGGTGGGTCCCGGTGGCCTGCAGCCGGACACCGGGGGCCTCGTTGGCGGCGAGCACGGTGTGGCCGCTGGCGACCACGGCCGCCGCCCGCAGAGACCGCAACACCGTCGGGTCGCCGCCCGCCTGCCGGTAGGCGTCGAGGATCGCCTCGTACTCGCCGGCCCAGCCAGGGGCGACGCCGGAGGCCGCGGGAACCGACCCGATGACGTTCATGACGTCCCTCGCTGGTAGTGCGCCCGGACGTCGGCGGGAGGACCCTCGGCCACGACGCGGCCTTGGCAAAGCAGCGAGGCCGTGTCGACGACCGCCAGCGTGTCGTCGCGGTGGGTGATCAGCAGGACCGAGCTGTCGACGTCGGCCAGGCGCCGGATCAGGACGGCGATGTTCTCGACCGTCAACACGTCCACGCCAGAGTCCGGTTCGTCGAGGATGGTAAGCCTGGGACGCATCGCCACCACGGCGGCCAGTTCGATGCGCTTGCGTTCGCCGCCTGACAGGGTCTGGTCCACCGCGCGGTGCCGGTAGGCGGACGGCTTGAGCCCCACGGCCTCGAGCGCGGCGTCCAGCGCATCTGCCGGGGATCCGGGGGCGCCGAGCTGGAGGTAGTGGGCCACGGTCAGACCCTCGAACCGTGCGGGCTCCTGCCACGCGAGGGTCATGCCCAGCCGTGCGCGGACGGTCATGCCTGCTCGGGTGACGTCCTGGCCCGTGAAGCTGATGTGCCCCTCGTCGGGCACATACTCCGAGCAGCCCATGACCGCATACGCCAGGCTGGACTTGCCGGACCCGTTCGCCCCGACCAGCCCGTGGATCTCGCCCGGCTCCACCGTCAGATCGATGTGTGACAGGATCTGACGGTCATCCCGCCGCAGACTCAGATCCTGTACCTCGAGCAGCTGGGACGTCATCGTGGCCACGCTCCGCAGCACCGCTTCGATGAGGCCATCATAACCCTGACCGGGACCTGCTGGCCCCTGCGAACGGCCCGCTCCTGCCGGGTCCTTCTTCTGCTCTAACGAAGGCTCAAACGTCGGCGCTGCGAAATCTACGGACCTGGCGGCGGGTGATCGCTCCGCGGTGGCACCGTCACCCGCCACCCCGACCGATGCGCGCCAGCAGAGGTCCAATGCCTCTGGGCGGTGGTCCGGTGCAGCGGTACGAAGCGGGTGGAACCCACCACTGCGGCGGCACCACCCGGCGCCGTCGCTGTGGAGTGGTCCGGGTGCAGCATGGACGGCGGCAGCCCGCGGACTCGGCCCGTGGCGATCACGTTCGGGCCGGTGCCATCGCGGCGCCTGGGCCGCAGTCTCGGCATCAACAACATCCCGCCTAAGGTGTGCTCCTACTCCTGCGTCTACTGCCAGGTCGGCCCCACGCCCAGCCCCCAGGTCGTGCCCCGACGCATCTACAACACCGACGAGATCATCACCGCGGTCGCCGGCCATCTCGACCGCCTCTGTGCCCACGGAGAGCAGGTCGACTACCTGACCATCGTCCCTGACGGCGAACCCACGCTGGACGCCGACCTCGAGGCCACCATCGCGGCCCTGCGCCGCTTCGGCCTGCCGGTCGCGGTGATCACCAACGGGTCGCTCGCTTGGCGCCCCGAGGTTCGTGACGCGCTGCGCGCCGCCGACTGGGTATCGGTCAAGGTCGACAGCGTCGACGAGCACATCTGGCGTCGTGTGGACCGGCCCCATCCCGCGTTGCGCCTGGCCAGGGTCCTAGACGGGCTACGCGGGCTGGCGCGCGGCTTTCCGGGCCGGCTCGTGTCCGAGACCATGCTTGTCGCCGGGCTGAACGACACAGCATCGTCGGTCGGTGAGGTCGCGTCGTTCCTGGCAGAGATCGCCGTCGACACCGCCTACCTGGCCGTCCCAACCCGACCACCCGCCGTGGCTGGCGTACACGGGCCGGACACCCCCAAGATCACGCGCGCGTATGGGCAGTTCGCGGCGGTGCTCGACGACGTCGAGCTGCTGATCGGCTACGAAGGCGATGCGTTCGCCGTCTCCGGCGACGCCCGAGCCGATCTCCTGTCGATCACAGCGGTCCACCCCATGCGGGCGTCCGCCGTCGACGCGCTGCTGGCCGGCGACCACACGGACCGACGTGTGCTCGACGCGCTGGTCGCCGAGCGCCTGCTGGTCCCAGTCGACTACGAGGGCGAGCGCTTCTTCGCCCGGCGGCCTGTCACCGCAGGGACCTCCGGCGGCAAGACGTGACCGTCCGGCGCGCCCCTGACCACGTCGCCCCGCCGTCGTCACCCACGACGGCGAGCCAGTCGTCGAGGTGCGAGGTCACAGCGCACCGCCCGGTCGTCGTCGCAACGGGCGATGCGCCCCATCCGGAACGCGAAGACCGGCACATTGTACCGAAGCGCCAACCGACGATCAGGAGCAACTGGAACACGGGGGTTGACCACCCACGCACAGGTGCCGGCCGTGGTTCGCGCCATCGTCCCTCGGCTCAGGCCTGTTGATCATCCCTCGGCCGTGGGAGGTGGACGTCCGGCGCCCTGCTTGCGAGGCCAACGGACTGGGCGAGCCGATGGCCGGCCGCGGTCGCTCGGTGTGCGTACCTGGGGCCGTCAGGTCGGGCAGGTGTTGCTGACGGTGGCAACCAGGACGCATCCTCGGTGTGCGGCGGCTTCGAATCCGTCGGCCAGTGCGGCGAAGACCACATCCGAGGGGCCGGCGATGATGGTGCTCATCGCACCGGGCTCGACCTGCAGCCCGTGGGCCCGAACAGCCTCGATCGCGGCGTCGATCGCGGGCCCGAGCGGCCCGGGCCCGAGCGGGTAGATGGCGAACTGGCACGACACCTGCTGCATGTGTTACCTCCGTCGGACGCGCAGTACGTGGAACGCTCCCGGGACGCCCAACCGCCGGGCCAGCCACTCCCACGCACGACCCCAGGTTGCCAGGCCGGGTGCCCAGCCGGGCGCGTACAGCCTGTTGGCGGTCGCGATGTCACCGTACGGGGCTGCGAGGCTGTGCAGCTCCATCACGGTCAGGAACCGTGCCGTGTTCCAGGGCGGTCTGCGCAACCCCGCCAGTGGCTCTTGCCCCAGGGGCTGCGCAGATCGAGTATCCCCACCACGATCAGCCTGCCGATGGCCGCCTTCCGGGCCATCTCTGCGATCACCACGGCCGGGTCGTTGACGAACTCGAGG
>JBKGZF010000216.1:0-4739 GCA_046545715.1 Nitriliruptoraceae bacterium
CATCGAAGTACAACCCATCGGTGAACACCGACTCATCCACCGCCGACACCGGCACCGTGAAATGCTGCACCAACCCCGGCACATCGACGAAGCGGAAGTCGACGAACTCGAATCCGTCCGAGTGGATCAGCTCGACCGCGTCACTGGCGGTCTGTGGTGGGCTGCCCAAGACTGGCTCCTCATGGCGTGGTCGCGGGGGCGATCGAGACCGATCGGCGGCAACGGCGTGCTCACCGGTCAGCGGGGGAGCCTAGGGCAGTCGGCTGGGTGTGATGTCATGCTCGGATGTGGGAGGAGGACGGCGGTGGGGCCGTCCTCCTGGAGCCGGGTGTGGTTGGTTGGGGTGGTCAGATGTCGTAGTAGAGCTGGAACTCGTGGGGGTGGGGGCGTAGGCCGACCTGGGAGACCTCTTCGTCCATCTTGTAGGTGATGTAGGTCTCGAGCAGGTCCTCGGTGAACACTCCGCCTTCGAGCAGGAACTCGTGGTCGTCCTGCAGCCCGTAGAGGGCCTCTTCGAGGCTGCGCGGCACGCTGGGCAGGTTGGCCAGCTCCTCGGGTGGCAGGTCGTAGATGTCCTTGTCGACCGGGTCGGGGGGCTCGATGCGGTTGCGGATGCCGTCGAGGCCGGCCATGAGCATCGCCGCGAAGGCCAGGTAGGGGTTGCAGGAGGGATCGGGGACGCGGAACTCGATGCGCTTGGCCTTGGGCGAGTCGCCTGAGACGGGGATGCGCACCGCTGCTGAGCGGTTGCGGGCGGAGTAGACCAGGTTGACCGGGGCCTCGTAGCCGGGGACCAGCCGCCGGTAGGAGTTGGTGGTGGGGTTGGTGAAGGCCAGCACCGCCGGGGCATGCTTGAGCAGTCCACCGATGTAGTGGCGGGCGAGCTCGGAGAGCTGGCCGTAGCCGGCCTCGTCGTGGAACAGCGGCTGGCCGTCCTGCCACAGCGACTGGTGGGTGTGCATCCCCGAGCCGTTGTCACCGAACACCGGCTTGGGCATGAACGTCACGGTCTTGCCCGCCGCCCACGCGGTGTTCTTGATCACATACTTGAACGTCATCAACTTGTCGGCGATCGAGACGATGTCATCGAAACGGATGTCGATCTCGCCCTGCCCCGGAGCGCCCACCTCGTGATGCTGCACCTCGACGGGGATCCCGAACGCCTCGAGTTGCGCGGTCATCTCCGACCGCAGGTCCTGCTGATGGTCCATCGGCGGCGTTGGGAAGTAGCCCTGTTTGGTGCGCGGCTTGTAGCCGAGGTTGCCGCCGTCCTCCTCACGGCCGGTGTTCCATGGCCCTTCGATGGAGTCGATGGCGTAGAAGGAGTGGTGGGGGTCGCCCTGGAAACGGATCGAGTCGAAGATGAAGAACTCGGCCTCGGGGCCCATGAACACCGTGTCGGCGATCCCGGTCGAGCGGAGGTAGGCCTCGGCCTTGCGCACGATGTTGCGCGGGTCGCGGGAGTAGGCCTCACCGGTGATCGCATCGTGCACATGGCAGTAGACCATCAACGTCTTGCGGTCCCGGAAGCGATCCTCCTGCACCGTGGCGAGATCGGGGATCAGCAGCATGTCGGATTCCTGGATGCCCTGGAACCCCCGCACCGACGACCCATCGAAGTACAACCCATCGGTGAACACCGACTCATCCACCGCCGACACCGGCACGGAGAAGTGCTGGACCAGCCCGGGCAGGTCGACGAACCTCAGATCGAGGAACTCATAGCCCTCGGACTCGATCAGCGCGAGGACATCGGACGCGGACTGTGGTGAGCTAGCCAACTCTCGCTCCTTGTGCTGGTGGTATGGCCGCTGCGCTCGGGGCGCCTCGCTCGACCGATCGGCACGACGGGAGCGCGTGCCTGGGTCGGTGCTGCGAGTGAGAAGCTACGCAGCGCCGATGCCGTCAGGTTTTCTCGACCGTTTCCACCGTGTTACGGCGGGGCCCGCTCGTCAGGCCATCGCGTCCTCCCGGTGGCGTTAGCCTGCCCACCTCATCGCGTCGCTGGTGGGTTCCGAGCGCCGATGCGCCGCACCCAGCGACGTCGCCACAGCTGTAGGCGAACAGGAGCACCCGATGACGCCCCCGCGATCGCCAGCGTCCCTACTCGCGCAGGAGGACGGCGACACGCTGACCACCTCGGCGACCGAGGGGCTCGCCGATCTGATCAACCGGGTGGTCCCCGCCCCGTTCGAGTTCATCGTCGTGCGGTTGGTCTCGCCGGGGCTGACCATCCTGCTGATCCTGCTGCTCGCGGTGGTGCTCAACGCCCTGACCTCACGCGGGATCCGTCGTGCCACCAGGCGCATGAAGCAGGAGGGATCGGTAGGGGGCCGAATCCACGAGCGGCTCTCCGGTCAGGAGGAGCCCTCTGGTGCGCAGGCCCAGCGACGGGCGCAGCGTGCGGAGGCGCTCGGTGCGGTGATCCGCAGCGTGGCGACGGTGACCATCTGGGCGGTCGCGGCGATCATGGCGCTGGGCCAGATCGGCATCAACCTGGGACCGCTGATCGCCGGGGCCGGCATCCTGGGGGTGGCGCTCGGCTTCGGTGCCCAGGAGCTGGTCAAGGACTTCCTCTCCGGGGTGTTCATGCTGGTGGAGGACCAGTACGGGGTCGGCGACATCATCGATGCCAGCGGGGCCGTGGGCGTGGTCGAGGGCATCTCGCTGCGCTCGACCAGGATCCGGGCCCTGGACGGGACGCTGTGGCACGTGCCCAACGGAGAGATCCGCCAGGTCGGCAACATGAGCCACGAGTTCGCCCGAGCGATGCTCGACGTCAGCGTCGCCTACGGCACGGACATCGACGCGGCCGCCGACCTGATCGAGCGGGTGGCCGTCGAGATGGCGCAGGAGCAGGAGTACCGCGAGGTGTTCCTCGAGCCACCGGAGGTCCTCGGTGTCGAGCTGCTGGGCGACGACGCCATCGACCTGCGGCTGCTGATCAAGACCCAGCCCGCCAAGCAGTGGTCGGTGTCACGCGAGCTGCGACGTCGCATCAAGAACGCCTTCGACGCGGCCGGGGTGGAGATCCCCTTCCCGCAGCGCACCGTGTGGCTGCGCACCGAGCGGGCCACCGCCTTCGGTGACGCCGACACCGAGCCCGTCGAGCTGCCGGTGCTCGACGAGGCGGCGAAGCTACGTGCCGTCGAAGCCTCGACCTACGGCGATCAGGGGCGTCGCGACGAGGTGGCGGACATGCTGCCCGACGAATCCGTCGAGGTGGAGCACGACGAGGAGCGCGGCTGAGCGTGTCCGGCTGCCCGGACCTGCGGGTCGGACCGCTTCAGCTGTCGCCACCGGGCTGGCCGGGGGACGGCTGCCATGCCTTGGCGTCGATCGCCTGCTGGCCGGCGTGGTAGCTCGAGCGCACCATCGGGCCGGACTCCACGTGACTGAAGCCGAGCTCGCCCTCGCCATAGATGCGGAAGCGCTCGAAGGTCTCCGGCGGGACGAAGCGCTCGAGGTGCAGGTGCTCGGCCGATGGCTGGAGGTACTGGCCGATGGTGAGGTTGTCGACGCCAGCGGCGCGCAGGTCGCGCATGCAGGCCAGGACCTCGTCGTCGGTCTCGCCCATCCCCACGATCAGGTTGGACTTGATCGCCGTGGTCGCGGGGAAGCGCTCGCGGGCCAGGGCGAGGAACTCAAGGCCCCGGTCGTAGTCGAACGCTGGCCGGATGACCGGGAACAGCCGACGGGTGGTCTCCAGGTTGAAGGCGAACACGTCCGGCTCTGCGGCCACCACCTGCTCGAGCGAGAGCCGGCCCTGCTCGGGGCGCTGCCCGTAGCCGAAGTCGCTGGGCAGCACCTCGATGCCGGCCTGCGGGCTGCGGGCACGGATCTGGCGGATCGTCTCGGCGATCAGCCACGCACCGCCGTCGTCGAGGTCGTCACGGGCGACCATGGTGACCACGGCGAAGCGCAGGCCGAGGTGCTCGACCGCTTCGGCGACGCGCCGGGGCTCGTCGGTGTCGTATCCCTTGGGCTTGCCGGTCTTGATCTGGCAGAAGCCGCAGCGACGCGTGCAGTCCTCACCACCGATCAGGAAGGTCGCCTCGCGCATCTCCCAGCACTCGTAGATGTTGGGGCAGGCCGCCTGCGAGCAGACGGTGTTGAGCTCCAGCCCGTCCATCAGCCGGGTGACGTCGGTGAAGTTGTCACCGAAGCTCGCCTTGACCTTGAGCCAGTCGGGCTTGCGACCACCGGGCAGCGTGGTGTCCACCGACCGGCGCATCACCCCGGCACGCTGCGCGCGCTCGCGGGTCATGCCGTTGGGCAGCACCGAGAGCGTGCGGGCGTCATCAGGGACGACCGGCTCGCGCTCGCCGGTCGGGCTCGTCGCGTGGTCGCTCACGTGGTGGGCCTTGGTTCGAGGTGCTCGAGATCGTCGAGCGCGGCCGTTTCGAGGGTAGCGCCGAAGACCTCGCCGAACGCCGCGGTGAGGTGGTCGGCGACCTGATCCATCGAGGTCTCGATCCCGAGCGAGGCCAGCGAGCACACGTCGCGGTCGGCGATGCCGCAGGGCACGATGCCGGCGAAGTCGCCGAGGTCCGGTGCGACGTTGAGCGCGAACCCGTGCGAGGTGACCCCCTTGGAGGCGACGCGGACGCCGATCGCGGCGATCTTGGCGTCACCGACCCATACGCCGGTCAGGCCCGCCTCCCGCCGGCCCTCCACGCCGAGCCGTGCGAGCGCGACGATCAGGACCTGCTCGAGCGCGCGGACGTAGCCGGTGACGC
>JBKGZF010000217.1:0-4733 GCA_046545715.1 Nitriliruptoraceae bacterium
TCCGGTCAAGGGGCTCCTGCCAGACAGGACGTGCATCCTGGCCACCACATTGCAGCTGGGATCGCTGTATGCGCTGAGTGGTCGTAACGCGCATTCAGCGCACCAACCGGTGCAGGTGCAGATGCACCGGCCGAGCCACCTGGTGGCGGACCTAGTGCAGGCAGTTGGTGGCGGACCTAGTGCAGGCGGTTGATGGCGCACCTAGAGCAGGCAGTCCATGCACACCAGCCGCAGGTCCACATCGGGTGCCGCAGCGATGGCGTGCGGCTCGGTCGGGTTCACCCAGAAGGTGTCGCCGGGGCGTAGGGGCGCGTCACCATCAGCCAGGCGCAGCGCGCCGCGGCCCTGGACGATCACGCCCTCGTGCGCGTGGTCGTGGGTGTGGTAGGGCGTCGCACCGCCCGCGGCGACGTCCATGACCTTCAGCTCGACGTCGTCGACGCGCTTGAGCTGTCGCACGGTCACCCCTGGAGCCTTGGCCTGCTCGGGGGCGATGTCGTCGAGGGAGCACACCCCGGTGTGGACCAGTGGTCCGGTGTGCTCGGCGTGTGCGCCGGCAGCGGTGGCTGCGGTGTCGGCCGCATCCGGTGCGGGCAGGCGGGCGGTGATCAGCACCCGCTGCGCGAGCTGATGGTCCTCTCCGTCCGGGAGCCGGTCGCGCATCACCGCCAGCAGCTCGTCGGTGAACAGCGGGTAGGCCGCGGCATCGGCGACGGTGAACCCGCCCTGGGAGGTCAGCTCGACGTCGACGAAGCCCGCTCGCTCCAGCTTGCGTCGCAGCACCCGTGGCGAGAGGGCGCCGGCGATGCAGCCGGCCCACGCCGCGTCGCTCGCCAGCACCTCCGGGGGCAGCGCACCCTCCTCGACGACCAGGTCGCTCGCACACAGCCGCCCCTCGGGGCGCAGCACGCGGGCGAGCTCGGCGAAGGTGCGGCTCTTGCGTGCGGAGAGGTTCAGCGCCCCGTTGGAGATCACGACGTCGACGCTGTCGTCATCCAGCGGCACCGCCTCCATCTCGCCCGACTCGAAGCGGCAGCGCTCGGCCACGCCCGCCCGCTGTGCGGCGCGGCTCGCGCGCTCGCACATCTCGGGCAGGAGATCCAGCCCGATGACGCGCCCGCTCGGCCCGACCTGCCGTGCCGCGAGCAGGCTGTCCAGCCCGCCGCCGCAACCGACGTCGAGCACCACCTCGCCGTCGCGAAGTCCGGCGTGGCCGACCGGATCGCCGACGCCCAGTGCCCAGGTGAACGCCTCGTCGGGGACCTCGTCGAGGCCATCGCTGGCGTACCAGCGCCTGACCACCTCCCGGCCGGCGCCCGAGGGGATGGCGCGGTAGGCCTCACGGACGAACGCGCGGATCTCGGCCTGGTAGGTCAGATCCTGTCGGCTGGTGTCACCGGTCACCGACGGCGAGGTGGACGCGCTGACGACCGACGGTGGGGTCTGGGATGTGGTGTGGCTCATCGCGGCTCTCACTCCTCGTGGCTCTCACTCCAGGTCGGTGGCAGCATGTCGATCACGCGGTGTCGGTAGGCAGTGCGTCGATCACCCGCTCGAGGCGGTCGCGGACGTCGTCGGGCGGCTCCAGGCGGCCGCTGTCGGCCAGCAGGCGCTGGAGGTGTCGGGCGAACTCGAGCTCACCGCAGCAGCGCAGGCACCAGGCGAGGTGTGCGCTGAGCCGCGCGTCGTCGTGCACCGCACGGCCGTCGTCGAACAGTCGCCACAACCGCTCGATCGCGCTGGTGCAGTCGAGCTGCGAAGCCCCGTGGTCGCTCACGTGTCCACCTCCTCGCTGCCTCCCCCTCCTCGATCCGCTGGCGCCGGGTCGACGTCCCCGGATGCTCCTCGATCCGGCGGCGCCGGGTCGATGACCCCGGACTCCTCGGCGTAGTGCCATAGCTCGCGCTCGAAGCGCTGACGGCCACGCTGCAGCTGCGAGCACACGGTGCCGAGGGGCAGCTCCAGCATCTGTGCGATCTCCTCGGTGGGCCGCCCCTCGATGTAGCGCAGCACCAGCGGTGCCCGGTAGTGGTCCGGCAGCCGCGCGAGCACCTCCTGGACGTCGCGTCGCGAGAACGAGCCGAGCACATCGAGGTGCATCGTGTCGGAGTAGGGCAGCGGATCCTCCTCGGAGAGCCGCTGGTAGAGCGAGAACCCCTGCTCATCCTCGACCGGCACCGCGGTCGGCTCGCGGCCGGAGCGCCGCAGCCGGTCGCGCCACACGTTGGTGAGGATGCTGCGCAGCCAGGCGCCACCGGCCTCGTCATCGCGCAACGATCCGAACGAGCGACACGCGCGCAGCAACGTCTCCTGCACCAGATCCTCGGCCTGTGCTCCTGCGAGGTGCCAGCCGAGGGCGTAGAGCCCCGGCAGCTCCTCGCGGGCGAGCTGCTGGAGCGATCTGGTCTGCACAGCTTGCACGCCTGGTCCGTCCTGCGGCGTCCCGGCCACCGACGCCCCGGGGCTGATCCGGTCCGTCATCCGGTCCGTCGGTCACCGAGCTGATCTCTCGATCGCTCAGTCGATCTCCAGGGTGGTGTGGACCGGCACCGGCTCGGCCAGCGCGTCGCGCACCGGCGAGGTCCGCTGGACGTACTCGCACAGCTCGCGCAGCTGCTCGTCGCTGGCGTTGGGGCTGGAGACGTGGCCGGTGACCCGGATCTCGGTGAAGCCGGGGCGGTCGCCCTCCAAGCCGAGGAAGGCCCGGGCGTCGAAGTCGCCCTCGACCTCGTACTCCATGCGGGTCAGCTCGATGCCCTGGGCGGCCGCGTTGGCGACGTAGCCCACCGAGTAGCAGAACGCCAGCGCCTGGAGGACCAGCTCGACGGCGTTGGGGCCGGTGTTGTTGCCGAGCAGGACCGGTGGCTCATCGCCGGTGAGCTCGAACGGCTCGGTGCGGGTGTCGTCCTCCGCCCCGGCGTGGGTGAAGCCGCCGATCCGGCCGGTGCTGCGCGTGCCGTCCTCCCAGGAGCTCTGGGCCCGGAAGGTGAACGCCGCGACGGCCGGGTCCTTGCCGATCGCCTCGATGGTGCCGACCAGCTGGTCGACGTCGATCCCGTTGCGCACGGTCGTGGTGGTCGTGCTCGTCATGGTTGCTCCCTCTCGTCTCGCTTCGCTCGCGGTCAGCTCTGCTGTCTGATGGGCCGTGCAGCTGGTGGTCAGTGCACGTGCCGGTCGGACCCACCAGCGCCGCGCTCCCATCGCGCTGGTGGCTTGCTCCCGACCTACCTCAACAGACGTCGGCCAGAGGACGCACATTGCAGGCGTGCGCCACGAGCCCGGCCACGTGCGCTGCGTGACGTGGAGCTCAGCCCTGGGCGAGCCGCTCGCGGATCCAGGCGAGGTCGGCGGCGTGGGCCTGTGCGTCGTCCGGGGTCTCGAGCACGGTCGGAGCGTCGGCGAGACGGACGGTCTCGACCAGCGCATCGGGGGGACACTGACCCTTGCCGAGGTTCTCGTGGCGATCGCGTGCGGAGCCGCGCGGATCCCGCGAGTCGTTCAAGTGGATCAGGTCGATGCGGCCGAGCTCGTCGCGCAGCCGTTGCGTGGCGCTGACCAGCTCCTCGCCGGCCGCGTGCAGGTGGCAGGTGTCCAGGCAGAACCCCAGCGGGGTCTCGACGCCGTCCAGCGCCTCGAACAGCGCCAGGATCTGCTCGAGCGTGCGCGCCACCGGGTTCTTGCCGCCCGCGGTGGACTCGAGCAGCACCGGCACCTCGGTCTCGAGGCCCGTGAGGACCTCGCGCCAGCGCTCGCGCCCGACCTGCGGGTCCTCGCCACTGGGGCCGTGCCCGGTGTGGACCACCACGCTGGCTGCGTCGATGGTCGCCGCGACCCGGCAGGTGGCCGCCAGCGACGCGGTCGAGCGGGCACGCACCTGCTCGTCACCGGAGGCGACGTTGATCAGGTAGGGGGAGTGGACGTGGATCGGGCGCGGGTCGGCGCGCAGCTGCTCGGCGTCGCTGCGCTCGGCCGGCTCCCGCCACGCCCGCGGCGCGGAGAGGAAGATCTGCAGCACCTCGGCGCCCCGCTCGTCGGCAGCGGCGAGCGGTCGGGCGGAGGGCACATGGGCACCGAGCAGCATGGCCGCGCACGGTAGCCCGGACGTCCGCCCCCGTGAGCCAGGGCCATGGGTCCTCGCCGCAGCCAGCGGCCAGCTGGTTCCATGCGTCCACGAGCCGGTGGCCGCCCGTGGGCGCTCGCCGTGTCGCGGTGCCCGACGCCGCTGATCCGCAGAGGGAGGTCGCACGTGACCGAGCCAACCCCACAGGTCCGCGCACTGGCCGACGCCGGCGGGTTCATCCGCCGCCACCTCGGCCCCGGTCCCGAGGACCGCGCGGGGATGCTCGAGGCGCTCGGCTTCGAGACCGTCACCGAGCTACTGGACGCCACGGTGCCGTCCACGATCCGTGACGACGCGGCCCTCGACCTGCCGGACGCGGCGCCCGAGGCCGAGATCCTCGAGCGGCTCGCCGCGATCGCCGCCGAGAACGACCCGCGGCGCGCCTACATCGGACTGGGCTACCACGGCACGATCACCCCCGCGGTGATCCGCCGCAACGTGCTCGAGGACCCGGGTTGGTACACCTCCTACACGCCCTACCAGCCGGAGATCAGCCAGGGACGGCTCGAGGCGCTGCTGGTCTTCCAGACCATGGTCGGCGATCTCACCGGCACCGAGCTCGCCAATGCCTCGCTGCTCGACGAGCCCACCGCCGCGGCCGAGGGGCTGCAGC